>JACMIM010000573.1 GCA_014381165.1 Roseiflexaceae bacterium | reverse complement strand
TCGGTGACAAACGGCGCGAGCAGCGTGCGCTCGCCGTCGGTAAAGCTATCGCCCCAAGGATCGCTGGTGGTCATACTGGTGGGTGTTTCTGCTGAAGCACCCAGCTATTGGGTGCGCCGGGATACGCGGGCGGTTCGATGCGTTTCCGCATTTTACCGGGTGGGATTCAAATTGTTGCGCCACCACCACGGCCACCGGATGAATCCGGCGTCTGCTCTGCCAAAACGCGCTGAAGCGCGTTCAACCGTATCTAACGCGCTTCAGCGCGTTTCGCATGCCAGCAGCGGGTTTCAACCCGCGCGGCGCGACCCATGTGGCCGCACGAAATTGAATCTCACCGCATTTTACCACGCACGCTCCGACACATGCTAGAATAGCTGCATAGCCATCCCTTGAAACTATCTGCGATCTGTAATCAGGAGCGCCGCTATGCTGATCTCGCTGCAAGAGACACCCGCCATTCGGCTGCACGCCGCCGACGATGTAGCGATCGCGCTGGTGCCGCTTGGCGCGGGCCGTCGCGTGAGCGTTGCCGGTCTGGCGGTTACGCTGCCGGTGGAGGTGCCGTTTGGTCACAAATTCGCCTTGCGCCAGATCGGGCCAGGCCAGCCGGTGCGGCGCTATGGTCAGATCATCGGCTTCGCCACGCAGCCGATTGGTGCTGGCGAGCACATTCACTCGCACAACCTGGCGGTTGGCGCAATGCAGCTCGACTACGCCTTCTGTAGCGATATACAGCCCGTCGAGTTCGTGCCGCCAGCGCAGCGCCGTAGTTTCCTCGGCTTCCGCCGCGCCGACGGGCGGGTGGGCACGCGCAACACGGTTGCGATTGTCGGCACGGTCAACTGTGCCGCACACACCATCCGTGTGATCGCCCGCCGTGCCCGCGAGGAGTTGCTGCCGCGCTTTCCGAATGTCGACGATGTTGTGGCGCTGACCCACAAGAATGGCTGTGCGACCCGATCAGGCAGCCCGGAACTGGATCTACTCCAGCGCACGCTGGCCGGCGCGGCCCACAACCCAAATGTGGGCGCGTTTCTGTTTGTTGGCCTTGGCTGCGAGACCAACCATTTCGAGACGATGCTCCAGTCAGGGCATTTGAACAATGGCGGATTGCCGCCGTACCTGGGCATCCAGGATGAAGGCGGCGTCGCGGCCACGGTCGAAGCTGGATTGGTTGCGGTCGAGCGGTTGCTGCGGCGTGCCGATCAGTATCAGCGCGAGCAACTGCCCGCCAGCGAACTGGTCGTCGGCCTGCAATGTGGCGGCAGCGACAG
Source organism: Roseiflexaceae bacterium (assembly GCA_014381165.1). Taxonomy (GTDB): domain Bacteria; phylum Chloroflexota; class Chloroflexia; order Chloroflexales; family Roseiflexaceae; genus JACMIM01. The sequence goes on along the minus strand of JACMIM010000573.1, from coordinate 1,341 downwards.
TTTCAGTGGCATCACTGGCAATCCAGCGCTGGGCCACGCCGTCGATCTGCTGGTGGCGCAGGGTGGCACGGCTGTGCTGTCAGAAACGCCGGAGATTTATGGTGCAGAGCATACATTAACCCGCCGCGCCGCCACGCGCGAAGTTGGCGAGCGTCTGGTGGCGCGGGTGCGCTGGTGGGAGCAGTACACCGCCCGCAACAACTTCGAGATCGACAACAACCCATCATTTGGCAACAAAGCCGGTGGGCTAACGACGATCTATGAGAAGTCGCTGGGTGCAGTGACCAAGGGCGGCGCGACGCCGCTGAACGCGGTGTATGCGTATGCCGAGCGCATCACCGAGCGCGGCTTCGTCTACATGGACACGCCTGGCTACGATCCGGTCTCGGCCACCGGCCAGGTGGCGGGCGGATGCAACTTGCTGGCCTTTACCACCGGGCGCGGTAGCTGCTTTGGCTTTAAGCCGGTGCCAAGCATCAAGATTTCTACCAACAGCGTGACCTACGCGCGCATGCGCGGCGATATGGATATCAACGCTGGGCGGGTGATCGAGGGCGGCAGCGTCGAGCAGGTGGGCCGCGAAATCTTCGAGGCCTTTCTCGCCGTTGCCAGCGGCCAGCCGACCCTCAGCGAGTCCCAGGGCATTGGCGAGGAGGAGTTCAACCCCTGGATTATCGGCGCAACCATGTGATGCCCGTGGTCATTCCCGGCGCTGAAGCGCCGGGCTATTTGGCTTTTACAACGCGCTTCAGCGCGTTTTGTATACCAGCCGTGGGCTTCTAGCCCACGGTTTTTGGCCAACGGATTGCTACCGCCGCCGCCGCATCACGAGGTAGGCCGCCCCAGCAACCGCCAGCGCCGTTGGCAGCGGGTAGCGCCGCACAAGCGCACCGATATCCTGCACGAGCGTGGTGGCCGCCGTAGGTGTTGGCGTATCGATCAGCGTCACGGGGCCAATTTCGCGGGTGAGCCGCAGCAGATCGCGCTCGCCCTGCATGGTCAACTCTGTTGGTACCTGCTCGATCCTGCTGTTGTAGGCCTCGCCCAGCAGCGCCTCAGTCGCCTCGGGCGGCGCGGCGAGCAAATCGTCGAGCAGATGTTCTTCTCGCTCGGTCATGGCGGTATCCTCCATTATGCTACTGTATCTAGCTGGATACGAAGCAGGTTGCGTACCAGGGCAAGCGTTGGGGGCAGGCGTTGGGGGGCAGGCGTTGGGTCACGGCAAGCCCGGGTACGCCTGCCCCCCAACGCCATATCTATGCTACACTGCTGCGTCGAAACGCCGGTCTGTTCGATGAGGAACCAGTGAAGACAACCAAGGAACGTATTGAAGATCTGCGC
>JACMIM010000070.1 GCA_014381165.1 Roseiflexaceae bacterium | reverse complement strand
CTGCTGCCGAACGGCATGGAGATGGTGATGCCGGGCGACAACGTCGAGATGGACGTGGAGCTGATCGTGCCGGTGGCGATCGAGGAAGGCCTGCGCTTCGCGATTCGCGAGGGCGGCCGCACGGTTGGCTCTGGTGTCGTGACTAAGATTGTTACGTAAACGTTCTGGGTTTGGCAGGGTAGAGCTGTTGTGTTCTATCCTGCCCGGTTCTCTCGCAATGCTAGATGAGCGCTTCAGCTCTCTATCGGCATGAGGCACACAATGGCTGTAGTTAAAGAAACTGAAAAACGCGAAAACGCGCTGGTTCGCACCTACCGTGAGTTGAGCGGCGAGATGAAAAAAGTCATCTGGCCGACGCGGCAGGAAACAACGCGCTTGACGATTGTTGTTGTTGTTGTATCTGCTATTATTAGTGCAATTCTGTTCACCGCCGACTCGCTTTTTTCTTGGTTGCTGCTCCAGCTGCAGAACCTGGTAAGCTAATTGAAGCGCTCCGCTGGGGGAACTATGGCAGATACTGATCAGCAATTTGAGCCAATGGTTCAGGACGATGGACGCCGGTGGTATGTGATTCATACCTACTCGGGCTACGAAAATAAGGTCAGGCAGAATCTGGTGCATCGTATTGAGACCATGGAAATGGGCGACCAGATATTCCGCGTGATCGTCCCAACCGAAGAAGAAATTGAGATCAAGAACGGCCAGCGCCGAACTGTGCAAAAGAAAGTCTTTCCTGGCTACGTGCTTGTGCAAATGCGAATGACCGAGGACTCCTGGTACGTGGTGCGGAACACCCCTGGCGTGACCAGCTTTGTTGGCCATGGCAACCGCCCCACCGCGCTCGAGGACGACGAAGTTAAAAAAATCCTCCGCCAGATGGAAGAGGAAGCGCCAAAGATTCGTGTCAGTTACATGGTTGGCCAGGCGGTCAAGATCACCGATGGCCCTTTCACCGATTTCGAGGGCGTGGTCGATGGAATCGACCAAGATCGCGGGCGCGTGCGCGTGCTCGTGTCGTTCTTTGGCCGTGAGGCCCCGGTCGAGTTAGACTTTCTCCAGGTTGCTCGGCTGGTTGACTAACACGGCGCTGTCTGGTACAGTACCAGGTCGCAGGCTACAGCGCACATAGCGGCTGCGGCTTGCGACCTGTCATATGCTAAGGAGATTGTTGTGGCAAAGAAAGTTGTTGGCGTCGTCAAGCTTCAGCTGCCCGCTGGCAAGGCGACTCCGGCCCCGCCTGTCGGCCCGGCGCTTGGTGGCTACGGCATCAACATCATGGCCTTTGTAAAAGAGTACAATGAGAAGACGTCGAGCCAGGCTGGGAGTGTTATCCCTGCCGAGATTACGATCTTCTCGGATCGCTCGTTTACGCTGGTGCTCAAGACACCGCCCGCCGCCGACCTGCTGCGCAAGGCTGCAGGCGTCGAGCGTGGCTCAGGCACGCCGAACCGCACGACAGCAGGCACCATCACCCAGGCGCAGCTGCGCAAGCTCGCCGAGCAGAAGATGTCGGATGTGAATGCGATCGACATCGAGGGCGCTGAGAAGATTATCGCTGGTACCGCCCGTAGCATGGGCATCAAGATCGTTGAGTAAATTGGTAGAGGTGGGAGAACCAGACGGTTCGTAGGTACCACCAGGAGAACGACTCGTGACAAAGCACGGAAAGAATTACACCGCCGCTCTGGCGAAGATCGACCGCGACCAGATGTATATGCCCGAGGACGCGATCAAGCTCGTCAAAGAAACCGCGTATGTCAAGTTCGACTCGACCATCGAGGTGCATCTGCGCCTTGGTATCGACCCCCGCCACGCCGATCAGAACATCCGCACGACGGTTGCGTTGCCACACGGCACCGGCAAGGTCGTGCGTGTGCTGGTGTTTGCCCAGGGTGAGGCCGCCACCGCTGCTCAGGGCGCGGGTGCAGATTTCGTCGGCTCGGACGAACTGATTACGCGCATCGATAAAGAGAACTTCTTTGATTTCGATGTCGCGATCGCGACACCCGATATGATGGGCAAAGTTGGTCGAATCGGTCGTAAGCTCGGCCCGCGTGGCTTGATGCCAAACCCCAAGTCTGGTACAATCGTGCCTGGTGAAGAGCTGGCGCGCACGATCAGCCAGGTTCGTGGTGGACGTGTCGAGTTTCGTAATGATAAGACTGGCCTGCTTCATGTGGCCGTTGGCAAGGTGAGCTTCAGTGAGCAGCAAATCTATGAGAACATTGCTGCGCTGTTCGATGTAATTAAAGCTGCTAAACCCTCTGCGACCAAAGGTGTGTTCATCAAAAGCGTGACATTTACGAGCACGATGGCTCCAGGTGTTCCTGTGGACATCGCCGCAGCTCAGAGCATGAAGGCCGCTTAACACAACAAACTTTGCGCGTGTGATGGCCTAGCCGCCACACGAGCGGAAAACCGAATACTGCCCTAGACAGCAGGTGCAATGCTTAATGGCGTTTCGACGCCGCCCGCCGAGGTAGACCGACAGAAAAGACAGCTTTGTGCTGTTTGTTGGCTGCTGTGTCTAGAAGACACAGCTTTTTTGTGTAGTACGTTACTGCGGAGGGAGGTGAAAACGAATGCCAACACAGCGAAAGATCGACCAAGTTGCAGAACTGACTGATAAGCTGGCGCGCTCTCAAGTGACCCTGATTGCCGATTATCGCGGCATGACAGTGTCTGAGATTACGGGGCTGCGCAACAAGCTACGCCAGTCCAATGCGGAGCTGATCGTTGCCAAGAACACGCTGGTAGAGATTGCGGCCCGCGCGACTGGGCACACTGGGCTGGAAAGCCTGCTTGCAGGCCCAACGGCGGTTGCGTTTGCCTACGATGATGCGACGGCGGTTGCAAAGGCGATTCAAGACTTCAACAAAGGCCCGCGGCAGCTGAATGTGCGCGGTGGTCTACTTGGCACGAGCCTGCTTCAGGGCGATGTGCTTGACCAGGTTTCTAAGATGCCCACGCGCCAGCAGGTGCTTGCACAGATCGTCGGCGGCGTGGCTGCACCGGTTAGTGGTGTGGTCGGCGTGATCAACGCGGCAGTTTCCAATGTGCTGTATGTGCTGCAAGCGCGTATCGACCAGCAGGGCGGCGAGGGTGTGGCAGCGTAATTTTTGCTTTTGCAGCAGCGCTACAAAAGCGAGATGCTAGATATCTGAAATTTCTCTATTTGCTCTAGGAGGCGAATTATCATGGCGAGCGACAAGGTTAACAGCATTGTTGAGTCGATCGAGGTCTTGAACGTTCTCGAATTGGTCGAGTTGAAGAAGACCATGGAAGAAAAGTGGGGCGTGACGGCTGCAGCTCCGATGTTTGCTGGCGGCGGCATGCCAATGACCGGTGGCGGTGGCGATGGCGCGGCGGCAGCGGCTCCGGTCGAGGAGCAGACCGAGTTCAGTGTGATCCTGACGGCGGTTGGCCCAAACAAGATCAACGTCATCAAGGTTGTGCGCGAGCTGACCAGCCTGGGCCTGAAGGAGGCCAAGGATTTGGTCGAGGCTGCGCCGAAGCCAGTCAAGGAAGCTGTCAGCAAGGAAGAGGCCGAGGCGGCCAAGACCAAGCTGGTCGAGGCTGGCGCGACGGCCGACGTGAAGTAAGCATTCTTATATACGGCACACGGGAGCAAGGGGCGAGCGCAGCACTGCGCTCGCCCCTTGCCGTGCGTCACCCGAGCGATGGCCTGCGCTGAAGCGCCGGGCTACGTGGTGCGCAGCAAGCCCAATAGCCCAGCGCTTCAGTGCCGGGTGTAGGTACGTGCGCCGCCACCACGGCCACCGGATGCATCCGGCGTCTGCTCTGCCAAAACGCGCTGAAGCGCGTTCATGGTGTTCAACGCGCTTTAGCGCGTTTCGTATACCAGTAGCAGGTTTCAACCTGCTGCGCGCGGCGATGGCCGCAACAATCTCAATCCCACCCAACAATGTGTTTGCCCTTTGCTGTTGTGGTATACTCCCGCCATGCGAAATGTTCCCCGCCTTGCGTCGCTGCTGGCAGTGCTGCCAGCGCTTGTGCTTGCGCTTGGCGCGCAGCTGTCGTGGCCTCTCGTCGCCGAGTGGCATGGCGATCTGGGCGTCTATGCTGGCTATGCCGATCAGGTTATGCAGGGGCAGGTGCCCTACCGCGATTTCACACTTGAATACCCACCGCTGGCGCTTGTTCCGTTTGTGCTGCCGCGCCTAGCTGTGGCCGGCGCTGCGCTTGATGAAGCACAGTTTCGCGCACTCTTTTTGCTCCAGAGCGCGCTGTTCGTTTGGGTAATCACGCTGGTAAGCCAGCAACTCGTTCCGGTCGAGCGACGCGGCCAGATGACATTGGTCTTGGCGCTGTTTGTGGCAGTGCTTTCGCCATTCCTGGCATGGCGCTTTGATCTATTTCCCGCGATGCTGACCGGGTTGGCACTGCTCGCCGCCACGCGCAACCGCTGGAGCGCGGCTGGATTCTGGCTTGGCCTGGGGATTGCTGCCAAACTTTACCCTGTGGTAGTAGGGCCGGTGCTTGTGCTCGGTGCATTCGTGGCGGCGAACGCCGCCCCACGGCTACAGCGGGTTGTGCCAGCCTGGTTCAGCGCTGGGGCTGCTCGTACCTGGCGGCTCTGCCTGGGTGCAGCGGCGACGCTTGCAGTCATCGTGCTGCCATTCTACCTGATTGCGCCAGAGGGACTGCTGGGTTTTCTCGGCTACCACCAGCAGCGCGGCATTCAGATCGAGAGCGTTGCCGGCGGGATCGTGAGTTTGGCTGCTCTCGTTGGCCTGACAGACGCGCGCAGCGAATTCAACTATGGAGCGCTCCATCTGGTTTCGCCCTGGGCTGATGCGCTGCTCCCCTGGCTTTTCCCACTGTTGGCTGTGCTGTATACGCTGCTGCTAGCCATCGGCATCTGGCGGGTTGCCAGGGTGCATACGCTTTCCACGCAAATGCCGTGCGATACGGCCTGGCTTGGGGCAATGGTGTGCGCGGCCCTTTTCGTCTTCGTTGTTTCTAATAAGGTGTTCTCGCCGCAGTACCTGGTATGGCTTTTGCCATTTCTACCGCTGCTTCGATGGGCACAGATTGTGTTGGCGGCGCTGATCTGTGTCGCCACGGTGGCGATCTTCCCGTTTGGCTATGCGGCGCTGATTGCGGCGGAGCCATGGGCGATCGTGCTGCTGAATGCGCGCAATCTGGCCACCTTGAGTCTGCTGCTCTGGCTAGCCGCCGGTCTTATGCACGCAGTCCCACAGCGATACGCGCGCAACGCATTGACAGATGCTGGGTTGTTCGAACAGACGAGTGCCTATGACCATTGAACAGCTTTCGCGGCACCCGCTGATTGCACTAGCTGCGCCGTATGATTTTGCGCTGTCGATCAGCTTCTGGCAGCTGTCCACGCTGGAGCTGTGCGAGCAATGGGCCGATGGCGTGTATCGCCGCGTGATTGTGCATAACGGCAGGCCAGTTGTGCTCTCGCTGCATCAGGCGGGAACAGTCGATGCGCCAGCCGTCTGGGCTGCGCTCGATCAGCAGCCCGCAACACTGGAGGAAACGCAGCAGCTCGCGCCGCTGGTGCGGCAGTTACTTGGCGACGACGCGGATCTTGCGGGCTTTTATGAGGCAGTCGCTCACGATCCAGTGATGGCTTCCCTGACACAGCTGCTGCGCGGTACGCGCCCGCCGCGTTCGCCGGCCTGGGAGACGCTGTGCTGGGTGGTGATTGGCCAGCAGATCAGCCTGCCGTTTGCGCGTACCCTCAAGACGCGGCTTGTGCAGGGCTATGCCGATAGCTTTGATGTGGCAGGGCGGACGCTCTTCCACTTTCCTTCACCAGAGCGGCTGGCGAGTGTGGCAGTGGAGGCGCTGCTGCCGCTTCAATTCAGCCGCAATAAAGCGAGTTTTATTGTCGGCCTGGCTCAGGCGATTGTCGAAGAGCGGCTCGATTTGCTGGCACTTACCGACATGCCAACAGCGCAGGCAGTGCCCTACCTGATGCAATTTCGCGGCATTGGGCGCTGGACAGCCGAATTCACATTGATGCGCGCACTTGGCCGCCGCGATGCGCTGCCGGCGAATGATGCTGGCGTCCGCCAAGCGATTGCGGCTTTGTACGGGCAGCGCCTGGCCGAGCCTGAGTTACGGGTGTTTGCCCAGCGCTGGGGCGATTGGCAGGGTACGGCCGCGCTGTATCTGTTTAGTTGGCTCAAAACCCAGCGGCTGGCACCACAGGCTGCTGCGTAGATCGGTTGAGGACGTGAGAAATCTCAGCTCAGTTGATCAACCAAGGCCCCGCGTTCTTACGAACGTGAGGCCTCGATAGTGAATGTGTCGAATCGGATGTACACCGGTGTTCTAGGCCGAAAACGTGCCTCGAATGCGGTCGACCACGCTTTGGGCTGTGCCACGCATTTCTTCAGCATTTTCACGCACCTGTGAACGCGAATCCACATACACACTATCGACATTTGGAACAAGCAGCCACAGCCCCAGGTAAATCAGTAAGCCAAAGCCGTTGAGCGCTGTCAGCACGATCAAGGCTACCCGGATGATGACCGGATCGACACCGAAGTAGTTTGCCAGGCCGCCTGCTACACCCGCGATGATCCGCTGATCGCGGCTGCGGTACAGATGCTTTGTTTCCATGTTGAACATCCCTTCAGCGCTGTCGCGCGTTGTTTTTGTCGCCTGTGCCTTTGACGCAAGCACGTATGGCTTTGTTGCGGGAGCGACTGGCCGTCGGTCTACAAACACGACACAGCGTTTGACAATCATCGGCACGGCTCGTATCATAGTGTCCCGGGCAGTGCTTTTTCGCTGATCTGGGAAGGCCCGATTGCATGCAGCGTCCACACTATCGATCCACCTTGGTGCGCCGCGCCCTTTTCGCCGTGCTGGCTGGCCTAGTCCTCCTAGTGTTGTTGTTGTTCGGCCTGATCGCAGTTGCACTGTGGCTGCTACCGCCAACGCCGGAGCTTGCAGCCCTTGCTGCGAGTGCCGTGGCGGCGCTACCCGCGCTGCAGCCCCTGCTATTGTGGGCGCTGGTGGCGCTGCTCCTCCTGCTCCTGGCGGCGCTGGCACTTGCGCGCTGGGCAGTCCGCCCCGCTGAAACGCTACTCAATGCCGTTACCACGCTGGCTGGCGATGCCCACGCGCCCGGCGTTGGTCAATCGCTGCGGAGTGCCGCGCAGATATCCAAGAACTTCACTGAGCTTTCTGACCAGTTGCTTCGTTCAGTACGTGAACTCGATCGGCAAAACCGAACGATGGTCGAATCGGTCGGTCGGCTGGAGCAGCTGCTGGCAATCGGGCGTGATCTTTCTGCATTGACTGGTAGCGAACAGATACTTGCGCGTGCTGCCCAGGTGCTACGTGAGCAAGGCGGCTATGAGCGTGCTGCCGCCGCGCTTGTCGATGGCGATGAGCTTGTGTTTTATGGCGACCAGGCCGCTGCCGGGCATGAAGTGGCTGTTCTGCGCGTTCCGCTGCACAATGGCCTGCTGGCGGGGCAAGCTGCACTTTCTGGCGCGCTGGGGCGTTGCGCTGATCTGCGTGCCCCCAGCGCACCGGCTGGGGCACCCACTGCGTTGGCGGCGCGGGCCGAGCTGGCGATGCCGGTTATCCACAGCGGGCAGGTGCTGGCGGTGCTGGTGGTGCAAAGCCAGCGCGTGAATGCATTCGGCGCGCAAGACGAAGAACAGCTTCGGCTGCTCGCGCAGATTCTGGCCGGCGCGCTGGCCCAGTCGGGCCTGGTTCGTGCCGAGAAATCGCGCCGCCAGATGGCCGAAGCGATCTATCGGGTCGCCCAGACGCTCGGCGGCGTGCTCCAGCTCGAGCGTGTGCCTGAGGTGCTGCTCGATCAGCTTGCACAGATGCTGCCCTCGGAACGCAGCTCGCTGCTACTAATAAGCGGCGGCGAGGTCACGACGATCGCGGCGCGCGGAATTGGCAACAACGCGGTGGTCGACCGCAGCCGTACTGGCCTGGCCGAGCTGCCACTCATCAGTGAGATTGTGCTCCAGAAGCGAGCTATCGCCCTGCCACTCGCCCACGCAGACGCACGCTACCGGCCAAGCGCCGGTGCTGATGCGGCGCAGAGCTGGCTTGGCACACCGCTTGTGCGCGGTGAAGATGTGATCGGCGTGCTGGTGTTGGAAAGCGATGCGCCCGACCGCTATGGCCATGAGGAGCTTGCCGCGATGACAGCGATCTCGCATCAGGCGGCCACCGCGCTTGAGAATGCACGGCTGTATGGCGAGGCGCAGGAGCGTGCCGCCCGCCTGGAGGTGATCACCGAGCTGACCAAGCTGGTCAGTAACCGCGATGTGCTGCGCGAGCTGCATGGTATCCTGCGCACGGCGATCCACCGCATCCGGCGAATTGTACCCTGTGACTACGCCGCACTCGCGTTGTACAACGCCGAGGATGATAGCTTCTCGGTTGAGCCAGTGTATGACTCGGCGGCGCGCGACTGGGCGCTGGCCGCCGGCGAACGGCTGCCTGCCGACGGGACACCCTGGCAAATGGCCTGCCGCACCGCTGGACCGGTCTTACAATCGGATCTGGCTGGCAGCGCCTTTGCAGGCGACCGGCAGCTGGCG
>JACMIM010000572.1 GCA_014381165.1 Roseiflexaceae bacterium | reverse complement strand
TCAGCCTGCGGCAGCATGGAACATCTATCTTTTTTGTTGCGTTGTGTGGTGCGTTGCACCATACAACGCAACAATTATTTGTTAGTTCCTTGCAACTCCTAACCTGTTTTTTCTGTTCAACTGCGCCCGGTTCTACGCCCGGTTCTGCGGCGCAAGAGAATATCGAGCGGCAGCAGGATGAGCGCCAGCAGCAGCAGCGGGATGGAAATCTCTGTCGGACGGGTTGCGCCGCTGCGCGTGTGGGCGAAGGCCTCGGTGGGGGTGTTGAGCTGTGCGCCGCCAGTTTTTGCGGCCAAGCTAGCCAGCAACGCTGGGTCGCGCTGGCTGAGGCCGTATTCGGCGGAGTAGGGCACCACCAGGCTGGCCGCGCCCTGCGCCTGCGGCTGGCCGCCCGTGCTGCTGGCCACATTGACCAAATAGCCGCCCTGCGCTGGCAACGGCGCGCTGGCCGTGTACACCCCTACACCACTGCGTTCTAGTATGAACTCTTGGCGCGTACCGTCGGCGGCCAGCAGCGTGGCAATCACTCGCGCTCCGGGTTGATCGGCCTCGGGCGGCAACTGCGCAGTAATGGCCAGCGCGCCGTCGACGGTCTGCACGCGCGTGTCGATCGTGCCCGTGGCGGCGGCCGGTGCCACAAAGCCGATCAGTTGGGCGGCGAACTGTGGAAAGCCCGGCCAGGCGATAAAGTCGCGCGCCCACTGGCCCTTGGTGTCGCTCGTCCATGCGGCGACACGGCCAAGCCCGTACTGCCAGTGTGCCAGCAGCGGCGCGCTGTTCAGCCCTTCAAGCGCGACGGTGGCGGTGGTTTTGGGACTGGTCAGGTTGTGACCGTAGAGCTGCGGCAAGCCACCTTCTAGGCCATTCAGTACCGGGCTTTGCGCTGCGTAGGCCGGCGTAAATGGCTCTTCGATAATTGCGCTACCCAGCATTCGCCGGGTCGCGTTCACAAAAATCGTCGGTATTTCTTCGGGGTTATTGACAGGAAAGTAGCGCCCGCCGCCAACTTCAGCCAGCTCTTGGAGCGCTGGTGATGCGCCGGGGCCATCGCCCACCACCGAAAGCGTCATGCCTTCGGCGCGCATTGTGGCCGCGATTTGCAGCGGATCGATGCTTTCGCCCCAGCCGTCGGTGACAATCACCGCGTGTTTGATCGCCGCATCGCTGGTGCGCAGCACGTCGAGCGCTCCCTGCAACCCACTGCCAATATTCGTGCCCAGCCCATGGGCAGGAATTCCGCCGATAGCCTGGAGAATCTTCTCCTGCGTGACCTCGGTCTGCAAAGGAAATGGCACGCTGGCAGCCGTGTCAAACGTGACCACCGCCACATCGTCGCGCGGGGTCAGGGTGGCGATCGACTGAAGCACACCGTCTTTGGCAATATCAATCTTCATGCGCCCGGTTTCGAAGTAGCTGCGGTCGGTATCGGTATCACGGTTGGGACCGTTGCAGTGGCAGTTCTGCATGCTGCGGGATGTATCGAGGACGAATACAATTGCCACTTTCGGCTGCTCGATCTGCTCGGTCGATTCAAGCGCCACCGGCAGCACCTCGGCCAGCGGCGTGCCAAGGTAGCCGCCTGCGCCATAGCTGCTCGTGCCACCGATCATCACCAGGCCTCGCCCAAGATCGCGCACATAGGCTGGAAGAGCATCGTTCGCGCCCGGCGGCAGCGCCGAGGCCGCCACATTCACCAGCACCAGCGACTCATAGACGGCGAGTTCGCCCAACCCCGCTGGCATCGCCGCAACCTCGACCAGATCGGCAGTCACCTGAGCGGCGGCCAGCGCATCGCGCAGCGGCGCGCCCTCGCCCGCAGTCCCCTCCACAATCAGGATGCGCGGCGGGCCAGCAACCTGGATAAGTGCCTCGGCAGTGTTGTTGCGCGGCTGGGCATCGCTGGGCGCGTTGATCTCGGCCCGGTAGCGCCGCACACCAGGCTCGCCGCTGGTGATCGGCACCGAAAAAATGTTGGGGCCGGGTTGAAGCTGTACGGCCTGATCGGCCACCAGCTGGT
>JACMIM010000571.1 GCA_014381165.1 Roseiflexaceae bacterium | reverse complement strand
GAAGTTGACCGTCGAGAACATGTTGTGCCAGTGCTGCTCGATGTCGAACGGGCTGCGGCCGATCAGCAGTGTGGCGAAAACATCGTGGATAACGGCGCTGACCGCGCGGGGGACGTAGAAGGTCTCGCCAAGACCGACCAGCCCGCTATCGGTGTGGATGCGTAGCCACATCGTATTGGGCTGCTCGTCGATCCAGATTGTTTCGAGGCGTGTGATCTTCATCTGAACCTCGCTGTTCAGCTGGCGGGAACACAAAAGTTAAGCATCGTTGCAAACTGTTTGTCGTTGCAAACTGTTGATTGCTAACTGATTATTGTTGACAATACAAGGATGGACAGATAGTACTTGAAGAAAAGTTAAATGTCAAGCCCCCATGTTCAGCTTGACAGGCATCTCATTTTGCAGTATAGTCCGCAAGTGTATTGTTAACAGTTAGCAATCGACAAATGTATGGATGCAGAACCATTACTCAGCGTCGCATCGCCCCCGCTGACGCCCGCCGTGAAGCGCAGTCTGGCCGATGATGTCGTAGATCGGCTGCGTGATGCCATTCTCCACGGTAGCTTCAAGCCCGGTGAGGCACTGCGCGAAGAGCAGCTCGCCACAATGCTTGACGTTAGCCGAGGCCCAGTGCGCGAGGCGTTGGTACAGCTTGAGCGCGAGGGGCTAGTAGTTGTGCGTCGCCATCGCGGTGCCACAGTCGCGCGGCTTTCGCGCGGAGACCTTGAGGAGGTCTATAGCTTGCGGCTAGCGCTAGAGCGGCTCGCGATGCTGCGCGCCGCGCGCTACGCAACCGATGAAGACTTCGCGGCGATGGAGGCGGTGATGGCGGCCTTCGATGTGGCGCTCTCGCGCGGCCCATCGGAAAAGGAGATTGCCGAGCTTGATCTGCGCTTTCACGATCTGATCTACCGTGCCGCGCGCCACCAGCGTATGTATGATTGTTGGAGCAATCTCCGATCGCAGATCTATATCTTTCTGCTGTTACGCAACGTGGCCAACCCCGATTTCCGCGATGTGACGATCAAAGCCCACGCCGATCTGCTCGAAGCGCTGCGCGCGCGTGATGAGGTGCTCGTCGCGACATTGATCGAAGAGCATCTGCGCGGAGCCTACGACCGCATTCTAGAAAGCTATACTGCCACCGAGCACGCTTCCAGCGGTGAAGCTCCATCCCCCACTTTGATCTGAAAGAGTGTAGGCCATTGGGCTACGTCAACGCGTAAACCCCACAAGAAAGTGGCCTGTCCTGCCTGTAAATAATGCAAGGAAGCATATGAACAGCGAACGTTTTCTGGTCACTGGCGCGCTGGGCTGTATCGGCGCTTGGGCTGTCAAGCGTCTAGTCGAGGCGGAAGTGCCCGTATGGACGTATGATCTGCCCGGTAGCGATCACCGGCTCCGGCTAATGCTGCGCGACGAGCAACGGGCGCAGGTGTCGCTGATTGCTGGCGATATTACTGACCAGGCGGGTTTCGAGCGGGCGGTGGTCGAGAATGGCATTACGCATATCGTCCACCTAGCTGGGCTACAGGTGCCATTTGTACGCGCCGATCCCGTGCAGGGCGCGCGCGTCAACGTCGTTGGTACCACCATTGTTTTTGAAACGGTCAAACGCCACGCTGATCAAGTTCGCGGCCTATCCTACGCTAGCTCGCTCGGCGTCTATGGCGCGCCCGAACTCTACCCGCCAGGCCCGCTGGCCCACGACGCGCCACTGCACCCGCCTACGCTCTACGGGGTGTTCAAGCAGGCCAACGAGGGCACCGCGCAGATCTACTGGCAGGAGTACGGGGTGCGCAGCATCGGCCTGCGGCCGTATATCGTCTATGGGCCGGGGCGCGACCAGGGCATGACCTCGACGCCGACCAAGGCGATGCTCGCGGCGGCAATCGGGCGGGCGTACCATATCTCGTATGGTGGCCGGGCCGTTTTTCAGTACGCCGACGACGCGGCAGATGTCTTTATTCGTGCGGCCAGAGCCAGCGGCGACGGCGCGCCGGTCTACACCATGGGCGGGAGCAGTGTGTCGATGGACGAGGTCGTCGCCGCGATCACGGCTGCGGCACCGGATACAGTCGGCAAGATTACCTTCGAGCCGACCCAGCTCCCGAACCCAGAGGCCGTCGATAGCCAAGCGCTCGACGAGGCACTGGGCGCGACGCCCTGGGTATCATTGGCCGAAGGTGTGCAGCGAACAATTGAGCACTTCCGCGCCGCAGCTGCGGCTGGCCGAATGGATGTCGAACGAGCGATTGGCTGAGGGGCAGCTATACGCCCTATATCACTAAAAGGAGCGCGAGCCGATTATGCAGCTTGTCACGTTTGCCCACGACGATGCGCGCCGCTTAGGTGCGCTGGTGCATCACAATGGCCACGACGCGGTGATCGATCTTAATCGGGCTACGCCAGATCTGCCGAATGACATACTCGCGTTTCTGGCTGGCGGTGCCGAAAATAGTGCACTTGCAGCGCGGGCACTTGCTAACCCGCCGTCCGCCGCTGTGCTGGAGCGCAGTGCCGTGCGGCTTTTGGCCCCAATCCCGCGCCCCGGTAAGATTATCTGCATTGGGCTGAACTATCGCGACCACGCCGCTGAGTCGAACCAGCCGGTGCCGGACTACCCGACCGTCTTCGCCAAATACGCGAGTTGCGTGATCGGCCCTGGCGAATCGATCGTCATCCCGCGAGTTACCAGCGAAATAGACTATGAGGGCGAGCTGGCGGTCGTGATCGGTCGACGCGCGCGCGATGTCGCCGAGGAAGCGGCCTTAGATTACGTCGCGGGCTATGCGCCGTTCAACGATGTGAGTGCGCGTGATTACCAGATGCGTACGAGCCAGTGGACGATCGGGAAGACCTTCGATACGTTTGGCCCATTTGGCCCAGCGTTAGTCACTGCCGACGAGGTTGGCGACCCGCATACCCTCGATCTAGAGGTCTCAATCGGGGGTGAAGTGTTGCAGCGTTCGAACACGCGGCACCTGATCTTCACAATTCCGCAGCTGATCGCCTATCTCAGCGCGGTGATGACCCTTGAACCCGGCGATGTGATCGCCACCGGGACGCCAGCCGGGGTTGGCGCAGCTCGTAACCCCAAGCGCTGGTTACGCGCCGGCGAGACGGTATGCGTCGAGATTAAGGGCCTTGGCCGTTTGGAAAACCCAGTGGTTGCGGCGGCTGGCGGCTGATCTTTAATACACATATTCGCCTCCAGTTGTGGGCGCAGCTCTCTTTGACAAAGGCTCGCGCGCGTGGTAAAAGATGTGACCAGTGACCACTTGCTGCCTACCTCATGGAGCGCACCATGGCTACCCCCGACCTTGAGGCCATCCTCGGCTCGGCCGATCACGCTGAGCAGACGCGCCTTTT
>JACMIM010000570.1 GCA_014381165.1 Roseiflexaceae bacterium | reverse complement strand
GGGCTAGAACCAGGGCTGAGGGCTGAGGGCTGAGGGCTGAGGGCTAGAACCAGGGCTGAGGGCTAGAACCAGGGCTGAGGTGTTCGGAGCTTTAGCCCTTAGCCTTCAGCCCTTAGCCTTTACCAGGACTTCTCGCTCCCGCTCGAACTGCCATTCGTCCAGCACTTCAAGCTCGACCTCGATACGCGGGTTGCCGGGGTCGATGCGCTTGACCAAATGAATGTCTACCACACGGTTATCGTTGACACCGAGCGCCGCGCAGATCGTATCCTGGGCGATCTTCAGCCCACCGTCGAGGTCGCGCCGCAGTGGTGTTTCGAAGTAGAAATCGATGAAAAGTGCGAGATAGCCCACCTGCGCCGCCGCGCACAGATCATCGCTGATCGCGCCGCTGTCGCGGGCGCGCTTGAGCAGGCGTGTCACCGTGCTCTTGTAGCGCCGCGCCTCTTGGCTAAGGACGCGCCGAGCACCAAGCGAAACGTACTGATTATTGACGCCCGGCGGCATTGGTAGGGTCAACGTGAGGGTATAGTTCACGGCATGTCCCACTGCGAACGAATGTGCGAGTACGCAGTAGTATAGCATACGCAGGGAAAGAATTCGCTTGCTTTTCATTCTTGGATGACTATAATGTCATTATGTGTTGCAAGTTCGCTTTTGTGTCGCTTGTGCAGCCGCTTGTTCGTGGACAGGCGCTGCCGATAATCAGATGCGTCAGCACAATATATACATTGGCCTTGGCAGCAATGTTGGCGATCGCATCAAGGCGCTTCGTGCGGCAATTACACGGCTGTCGCGCGAACTCGTTATCGTGAAGATATCTGAACTGTATGTGGCCGCGCCACTCGGTTATGTGCGCGATGACGCATTCATCAACTGTGTCTTGCACGCACAAACTCAAATCGCGCCACTTGAACTGTTAAGCGTGCTTCAGCGCATTGAGATCGAGCTTGGTCGCCAGCCGGGTGTTCAGTATGGCCCACGGCCGATTGACCTCGACATTTTATTTTACGACAACCTGCTGGTTGACAGTCCGCTGCTGAAAATTCCTCACCCTGATCTGCCAAAGCGCGCTTTTGTGCTGCTTCCGCTCGCCGAGATCGCGCCAAATCTTGTTCACCCCGTGCTCTACTACACTGCCAAGCAGTTGCTGCAAGATGCCGACGATGTGCGCAGTGTTCAGCGCTATCTCCTGCCGAATGCGCCGGCGCAGGCGCGGGCCTCAGTGTAAACTTCGCGTGCTCAACTCCATGGAATGAACCTTGCTTTTAAGCTGTACCTCCATCACGGGAGCACTTTGTTACTTTTTACGGTGGTCGCGGGCGTGATTTGCCGTATCGCGGCGTTATTTTAGGACTTGCGCAGTTGACGGTTGCCGCCTGCAGCAGCATAACATAGCTATCTTTTTGTTTTGCTGTCTGGCGCAAAGCGCTAAACAGCAAAACAGCAAATTGTTCTTCTTTGCCCTCCGCAGGAGCAATAAACGCTTTTGAGCAACTCCATAACTGCTAGTATTCAACTATGAATTCTATTGCCTATATTGCGCAACAGAGCGATGTTGCGACCAAGTTCGCGGCCCAGCTTCGTCAGGCTGGCTACGAAGTCCTTGATCATATTGGTGACCATGCAGTTGACCTCGTGCTGATCGACCTGCGCCAGCTTGCTGTACCTAATTTAGTCGACACGGCTGCGCTCGCGGAAAGCAACGCGCCAATTGTGGTGCTCGCCGATACACCACCAGCGCCGCTGCTCGGCGCTATCGAGATCGCGGGCTGGCTGACCACGCCCGTGCAGGCGGGCGAGGTCGTCGGGGCAGTGCGGGCTATTTTGGCCGCGCGCGCGCTCGTGGCGCACCGTCCGCCTGCGGTGCTCGTTCAGCATGAGCGCGATGAATATGCACTTGCCGATCAAAAAAAGGATGAGTTCATCTCGTACATGTCGCACGAGTTGAAGAACCCAATGGCCTCGATTAAGGGCTATGCTGATCTGCTGCGCCGGCGGCTCAACAAAACGCCGGACGACCCTAATCGCAAAGGGCTAGAAATCATCTCGGCTCAGGTTGCGCGCATGACCCTTCTGCTCGACCAGTTGCTCGATTTCTCGCGAATCAACATGGATCGGCTCCAGCTGAACAAGCGGCCTACCGACCTGATCGATCTGACAAGTCGGCTTATTGCCGATATGGCATCGGTCGCTGATCGCCACGCGCTGTTGCTGGATGCCGACGCAGCCCAACTGACGGCCACCGTCGACGCTAACCGTATTCAGCAAGCGCTTCAGTATCTGATCGCTAATGCAATCAAGTTTTCGCCACAGCCTGGAACGATCATCATTTCTGTGCATCAGCACGAGCAGGGACAGGCGCAAGTCGTGGTGCGCGATCGTGGCGTGGGCATCCCGGAGGGCGACCAGCAGCGCGTGTTCGAGCGCTTCTACCGCGCCAGTAATGCGCCTGAGCAATCAGGTATGGGGCTTGGATTATTCCTCGCCCGTGCGATTATTCAGCGGCACGATGGGACAATCGAGCTTGAAAGCCGCGAGGGCGAGGGTACGGCCTTGACCGTACTGCTGCCGCTGCACGAACAGCCGACGCTGCGCGCAACGTCGCTCGGCGAGCCGCTACAAATCTAGTTCAGCGCGTAGCGCGGCGATATCTGATTGCATCTGCCCTGACAGCATGGCCCGTTGTTCGTCCGGCAGAAAGCTTGCATGGGCTGCATTGAGCGCCAGCGTGGTCAGCTCCTCGGCAGTGAAGCCGAAGCTGCCGGCCAACAGGCGGTACTCATCGTTCAGAGTTGTAGCGAAGAAGACTGGGTCGTCGGTGTTTACCGTGAGGGTCAGCCCAGCGTTGAACAAGCGGCGGAATGGGTGAGCGGCCAGCGAGGCAACCGCGCCAGTGCGCAGGTTACTGGTCGGGCAAACATCCAGCACGACGCCACGTTCGCGCAGGTGCGTTAGCAGCGCTGGATCATCGACGCTGCGCACGCCGTGGCCAATCCGCTCGGCTCCCAGCACATCCACCGCGCCCCACACACTGGCCGGCCCGACGACCTCGCCAGCGTGCGCCATGACATGCAGCCCGGCCTGTTTTGCGGCGGCGAACAGCTCGGCAAATGGCTCCGGCGGAAAGTGGCGCTCGTCGCCGCCGATCGACCAGGCAACCAGCGTGTTGTGCTGGTTGCCGATGGCGCACTCCAGCAGCGGCCAAGCTTCCTCGGTGCCGAACTGCCGCCCGTAGTCGAATGCCAGGTTAACCCCTATGCCACGTTCGCGTTGCGCCTTGGCGAAGCCTGCCGCCGCGCCCTGCACCACCTCATTCAGATCGATCCCACGGTAGGAGTGCTGGCGGGGTGAAATCATGACTTCGGCATAGCGCACTTGTTGGTCGGCCAAGTGATGGCCAAGCTCATACGCGATCTGCTCGAAATCCTCGCCGCGCACGAGTACGCGGGCTAGCGCCATGAACACGGTCAGAAACTCGTGAAAACTCTGATACTTAAAGAGTTGCTCGACCCCCGCCACATCGCGCGCGGGAATTTCGACTTGGTTGCGCCGCGCGATCTCTAGCAACGTGGCTGGCTGAATCGAGCCTTCAAGATGCAGATGCGTTTCTACCTTTGGCATGCGGGTAATAAATTCGTCCAGCGCCTCCGGCAGGGTCTGAGTCTTCACATGTGTCCTCGTTCAATCGCAGCGCAGATAATAGGGGACAAAAAAGGGGGCCGTGTGAGCGTGCCCCCCGCTGCTGAATGCTCTGCTGCCGCCCAGTGTTAATGCGAGCCGACCGCCTCAAGCCGTTGAGCGTTGTCGAACACCGTCAGTGCGTCGATCATTCGGTCGATATTTCCATCCAGAGCACCAGGAATGTTCGAAAAATTCTGGCCAATCCGGTGATCGGTGATCCGATCCTGCGGGAAGTTGTAGGTGCGAATCTTCTCCGCTCGCTCGCCGGTGCCCACCTGGGCCAGCCGCGATTCGCCGAGATCCTTGCGCCGCTGCTCCTCCTGCTTGGCAAACAGCCGCGCCCGCAGCACCACCATTGCCGCAGCCTTATTCTTGATCTGCGAGCGCCCGTCCTGGCATGTGACAACCATCTCCTCGGGCGTGCCGCCTTTGTAGACAATCCGCACCGCCGAGTCGGTGGTGTTCACGCCCTGGCCACCATGCCCGCCAGAGCGATACACGTCGATACGCAAGTCTTCCTGCCGAATATCGACAACTGTGTCTTCGATCTCCGGCAGCACCGCCACGGTTGCTGTCGATGTATGAATGCGCCCGCGCGCCTCGGTGCTTGGCACGCGCTGAACACGGTGGACGCCGCCTTCGTACTTGAGCCGACTGTAGGCACCCTCGCCGTGAATCTCAAACGAGATTTCTTTGAAGCCGCCCACGCCGTTCTCGCTAGCGTTGATCAGCTCGATCTTCCAGTTGCGCAGCTCGGCGTAGCGCGAATACATGCGAAACAAGTCGGTTCCAAACAGCGCCGCTTCATCGCCACCCTCGCCCGCCCGAATTTCGATGATCACATCTTTTGCATCGTTGGGGTCGCGCGGCAGCAGCAGCAGCTTGATCTGTGCGTCGAGCGTGCTCATTTGCTCGCGCAGGCTGCTTAGTTCCTCCTGAACCATTGCGCGCAGGTCGGCATCGTTTTCCTCGTCGAGCAGAAGCTTGGCACCTTCGTAATCCTGCTGCATCTTGCGCCGCTCGCGGTAGGCGTGAACAACCTCCTCAAGCTCACGCTGCTCGCGGGCCAGCTGCTGAAGCCGGGTATGGTCGCTCAGCGCATCGGGCTGGGCCATCTGCTCGGTCAGCTCGACGTAGCGCGTCTCAACACTTGCCAGTTTGTCAAACATGTGAACGTTGCCCTACCATCTTTTTTGTATATGGAACAAAGAACGCTCAGGCCCGCGCGCTGTCGCGTGATCCTGAGCGTCCTGATTCAGCTCGAAAGTTAGCGTACCTGTAGCTGCCGCTTGCGGCGATTCCGCTCGGCGCGGCGCGCTTTCTCTTTGCGCTCCTCGCTCTTCGAAACGAAATGCATGTTCTCGCGGAAGGTTTTGGTGATACGCTCGGCCACGACGATCTTGTTGAAGCGCCGCAGCAGTTGGTCGACGGTCTCGCCGTCGCGTCGGTCAATTCGCATATGCTCGTACGTCCACATCGGGCGGCTAGGCCAGCCCGGTGGAAGCGTGTGATTCACCTCCCCCCACAGTTTTTGATAGCTGCCGCGCCCGCTGCTCGCAGACAAGGACAGCAATCTAGCAGCAAATAGTATACCTTTTTCCCACCAATTGTGCAAACGATTGACGCGGCCACGAGTGCGTGCTAGTATAGACACGGCCTTTAATTCAACTCCGCGAGGTTGAGAAGGACACAAACGATGAAGCACGTTCTGCGCCGTAGTGCGCTAAAAACGAATTGCCCCAACCTGCCAGCTAGCGGGTGCGGGGTTTTTTTGCAGCTGTCAGCAGCGCCTGGCTGGCTAACGGCTGACAGCTGATAAGCCGACAAGCTGAGGGCCGGGAGCTTCCATGACCGAAAAGCAAATCCTATCCGCCGACGATATTCGGCGCGCAGTCGCACGCATCTGCCACGAGATCGCCGAACGCAACGGCGGCGTCCGCAACCTGGTGCTGGTCGGCATTCGCCGCCGTGGTGTGCCGCTGGCCCAGCGCATCGCCGCAACGCTGCTCGATTTCGAAGGGATAATGGTGCCGGTCGGCTTGCTCGATATCACGCTCTACCGCGACGACTTGGCCATGCGCGGGCCTGCGCCAGTCGTGCATTCCACCAGTATTCCAGTCGATATCACCGGTCGCGTGGTTGTCCTGGTCGACGATGTGCTGTACACCGGGCGCACGGTGCGCGCCGCGCTGGACGCGCTGAACGATTTTGGCCGCCCGGAGCGCATTCAGCTGGCCGTCCTGATCGACCGGGGCCACCGCGAGCTGCCCATCCGCGCCGATTTCGTCGGCAAGAATGTGCCGACCGCCCGCGAGGAGCGGATCGAGACCAAGCTTAACGAGGTCGACCAAACCGAGGACGGCGTGTTCATCGTGCGCTAGAAGCCAACAAAAAGTTAGAATAGTATGACATCAACATCAACTCGCCGTCGCCATGTGCTCGACCTGGACGATTTTTCGCAGGCTGAGATCACCGAGGTGATCGAGACAACTGCCAGTATGAAAGAAGTGCTTGGCCGTTCGATCAAGCAGGTGCCAGCGCTGCGCAGCAAAACTGTGGTCAACATGTTCTTCGAGGAAAGCACGCGTACCCGCATTTCATTCGAGCTGGCCGCCAAGGCGCTTTCGGCTAACGTCGTCACCATGTCGGCCAAGGGTTCCAGCGTCGAAAAGGGCGAATCGCTGCTTGACACCATGCGGACACTCCAAGCGCTTGGCGCGGACTTGATTGTGATGCGTCATGGTGAGGCCGGCGCACCGTATTACCTGGCAGAACACTTCAACGGCTCGGTCATCAACGCTGGTGATGGTCGACACGCCCACCCGACCCAGGCCCTCCTCGATCTTTTTACGATCCACGAGCGGCTTGGCCAGATCGAGGGGTTGAAGGTCGTGATTGTCGGCGACATTCTGCACAGCCGGGTTGCGCGCTCGAACATCTGGGGTCTGACCATCATGGGTGCGCAGGTCACGCTGTGCGCGCCACCCACGCTGCTTGGCCCGCCTGGCTTCTGGCTGGCGACTTGGCCCAGTCTGATTATCACCAGCGATCTGGCTGCGGCGCTGGCCGGTGCCGATGTCGTGATGACGCTGCGGCTTCAGAACGAGCGCCAGCAGGCCGGGTTGCTGCCCTCGCTCCGCGAGTATAGCCGGTTGTTTGGCATCAGTGCCGCGCGCATGGCCTTGGCTGCCCCGCACGCGATTGTCATGCACCCCGGCCCGATCAACGAGGGCGTTGAAATCATGCCCGATGTCGCTAGCTCGGCGCAGTCGGTCATCACGGATCAAGTGACCAATGGTGTCGCCGTGCGCATGGCGCTCCTGTACCGCCTCGCCGGCGGTTAACAAAGAAAACACCCCAGGCAAACGCTCAAAGGAACGCCCATGCGCTATTTTATAAAAAACGCGAACATCATCGATCCCGCTCGCCGCATCGCTACGATTGGTAATATTCTGATCGAACATGGCCTTGTCGCTCAGGTCTTCGATATGGCCGATTTCGGCATGCCGAGCGAGCCAGACCAAGGTATCGAGGTGATCGACGCGCGCGGCTCGATTGTCGCTCCTGGCTTTATCGACCTGCACGCGCACCTGCGCGAACCGGGCGACGAACATAAGGAAACGATCGCTACGGCTGGGCAGGCGGCGGCGCGTGGCGGCTTTACCACGATCTGCGCCATGCCCGATACCACTCCCGCGACCGATACCGCTGGGGCCGCCCGCCAGCTTGCCGACACTGCCCGCCGCCAATCGGTCGTCAAGGTCGCGCCGATTGGTGCGGTGACGGCTGGGCGCAAGGGCAGCCAGCTGGCCGAACTCGCCGAATTGGCCGAGGCTGGCTGCGTGGCGTTGAGCGAGGCCGGGCGCACAATTGCCGATGCGGCACTGATGCGTAACGCGCTGTCCTACGCCGCTATGCTGGGCCTGCCACTGCTGGCGCACTGCGAGGATGCCCGGCTGACCAATGGCTGGGCCATGCACGAGGGCGCAGTCAGCACACGCCTGGGGCTGCCCGGCTTCCCCAGCTCCGCCGAGGAGACGATCATCGCGCGCGATATTGCGCTGGCCGAATCGGTGGGCGCACACCTGCATATCTGCAACGTTTCCACCTCCGGCGGTGTGGCGCTCATCCGTGCCGCCAAAGAGCGTGGCCTGCGCGTCACAGCCGAGGTCACGCCGCATCATCTCACCCTGTCTGAGCGCTGGGTGCTGGGATCGCTCGCGCAGTGGACTGCCCTGCCGCGCACGCCGCCAGCCGAAAGCAAAAAGCGCAAGCGCGGCAAAAAGAGCGAGCCGGGTCTGGGCCTGCCGTCCTGGCTCGATCCTTCGCTGCTGCCGCCGTATGATGCCAGCACGCGCGTTAACCCGCCGTTACGCGCCGAAGAGGATGTGGAGGCGCTGATCGAGGGCCTGCGCGATGGTACAATCGATGCAATTGCCAGCGGCCACAGCCCCCAAAGCATGGTTGAGAAAAATGTCGAGTATCGCCTTGCCGCCCCGGGCATCTCCGCCCTGGAAACGGCGCTGGCTCTGGTGCTGACGCTGGTGCATCGCGGCGAGATCGATCTGCTCGACATGGTCGCCAAGCTGACCGAAGGGCCAGCCAGTGTGCTTGGCCGCGCGCCAGCTACGCTGCGGCCCGGCTCCGCCGCCGACATCGTGATTTTTGACCCAGAACAAAGCTGGATGGTCGACCCGCGTGAATTTGTCTCACTTGGGCATAACACGCCGCTGACCGGCCAGAAACTCAAGGGCCAGGTCATGCTGACAATGGTAGCGGGTGAAATTGCCTACCGACGCGGCAGCTTTGGCGTGGGCACGGGCGTACTGCGCCAAGCCAGCAAGCTCGAAGGTATTCTGGAAGAGTAAAAGGTACTCTTTTCTTAGCAGTTTTTTGCGCCCAGCGCAAAAAACTGCTAAGAAAAAACAATTCCTTGCCCACCGCAGGCGAAAAGACGCTTTAAGCGAAAGTCTTGGACAAGCTGCAAGCTGCGAGCTGCAATGACAAATCAGCACGTTCTCGAAGTTGTCGATAACCGCCTGTTCGGCGAACTGTGCTGGCTGACGCTGCGTGCGCCGGAGTTAGCGCGACAAGTGCGCCCTGGCCAGTACCTGCTGGTGCGCTGCGCTGGCCCTGGCAGCTATGATCCGCTGCTGCGCCGCCCGCTGTTTGTTGCCGCCGCCGAGGAAACAGTTGGTCAGATCGGGCTGCTGTTCGCGCCCGCCGAGCGCGGGTTGGCATGGCTGGCCCGCGCCCGCCCCGGCGAGCTGATCGATGCACTCGGCCTCTACGGTAGTCCATTCGAGCTGGTGCGCACCACCCGCACATTATTACTGCTTGGCCAGGGGCCTGGGCTGCCTGCGCTGCTGCTGCTGGCGGCCCAGGCTACTCAGCGCGGTTGCACGGTTACGTTGTTGGCTGGCGCGCCTGCCGCTGCGCTGTTGCCACCGCCGTTTCTGCTGTTC
>JACMIM010000069.1 GCA_014381165.1 Roseiflexaceae bacterium | reverse complement strand
CCGATCCGCCGCCGCAGCGCTTGCAGGTCCCATTCCCGGACGTCCACGCCGTCGACCCGGATGGCGCCGCGGTTGACCTCGTAGAAGCGCGACAGCAGCTTGATGAGGCTCGTCTTGCCCGATCCGGTGGCGCCGACGATGGCGATCTTCTCCCCCGGGTTCACCCGGAAGCTGACGTCGCGGAGCACGTAATCCTCGCCCTTGTAGGCGAACCACACGTGATCGAACTCGATCGCGCCCCGCATCGCCGTGGGAGCGTGCGGGCGCTCGGGCGAGGTGATCGCCGGCACGGTGTCGAGCAGCTGAAACACCCGCTCCGCCGAGGCCATCGCCGACTGCATCACCGCGTACTTGGTGCTGAACTCGCGAATCGGGATGAAGAACCGTTGGATGTACTCCAGGAACGCCACCAGCGTGCCGAACGCGACGACCCCGCTCAGGATGTGCCCCGTGGCGTCTTGCACCTGCAGCAGCATGGAACGTCTATCTTTTGTCTCGTTTTTGGGTGCAAAGCACCAAAACGAGACAATTAATACGTATTTCTTTGCCCGCCGCAGGCGAAATGAAAGGTCTTGAGCAACTGCGTGACTGCTCGTATTGTAAAGGCCGCTCCTGCATTGCAGGAGCGGCCTTTGTAGGCTAGTTCGCTGTACTCGCGAACGGTTCTACTGGCTGCGCTGTTGCTTGAGTTGCGCTAGGTAGCCCTGGATAGCGTTGAACGATGGGCGCGGGCTGTAGTCGTTGTTGATGATGCCGAAGGTTGCCTGCTCGTGCATCGGATCGCCGCGCGACTGCCACAGCACGGCATAGTTCATGTTCCACAGAAACATTGCGCCTATCCACGGTTTGCCGGTTGCTTCGTCCCGATATAGCTCTTCGGCGCGCCGCATCGCACCGATGATGTAATCGGCCTGCTGCTGCTCATCGACATAGTTGCCAAACTCGTAGCCGGGGGTGTTGTTCGGCGTCGACCAACCATACTCGGTGATCCACATCTGGTGGTCGCCCACCCCTTCCTCGACCATGAAGCGGCGCACGTTCTCGAGATGGCGGAAGTAGTGCGTCGGCTCGTCGTTCCAGCACTTGGTTGGCGAGCTGTACACGCAGCCTGCGATCACGCTTGGGTTCTCGGGGTACAGCGTGTCGGGCGGGTTGGCAGCGCCGCCAGGATGGACGCCCTGCGCATCGAAGTAGTCCTTGACGATGCCATCCTTGTAGGTGTACATCGTGCGGTACCAGATTTCGTCGGAAACAGCTGCTGATGGCTCGTTCACACCAGTCGAGGAGGCTGGCGCGGCGATCACAAAAGCGCCAGGGCTGACGGTCTTGATACGTTTGTAGGATTCCACCAGCAACTCGACGTATGTACCGGCGTCCTCGGGAACCACGCGCCCGCCGTTTTCCTGCTGAAGGTTTGGCTCGTTCCAAATTTCGTAGGCGGCAATCTGGTCGCCATAGCGCGTAGCCATAGCCTCGACGAAGTTGCCCATGGTGACTGGGTCGCTCGGCATGCCGCCGGTCGGCTCGTAGAAGGCCGGCGAGCGCACGATGCTGACCAGCAACTTCTGGTTCTTGCGGGTCACATCGGCAATAATCAGGTCGAGTTCGCCCCAAGCATAGTCGCCAGGGTTCGGGCCTTCGATATCTTTCCAAACCACCTGCTGGCGTACCCATTCGAAGCCGGCGATGCTGTTGAGCGTCAGAACACGCTCACGGTCGGTATAGTACAGATGGTTGACGATACCAAACTGAGTATTCTTAAAGCGCATTGGAAAGCCTGGTTCCAAGTCCGTTCCGCTTACACTGCCGGTGTCGGGGGCGGCAGTAGCCTGAGGCGGAGCGGCAGTAGCCTGAGGCGGAGCGGTAGTAGCCTGAGGCGGAGCGGCAGTAGCCTGAGGTGAAGCGGTCGCGGCTGCGGTCGCGGCTGCGGTTGGGTTGGCGGTTTCGGACGGGCCGCCACAGGCGGCCAGGACGGGCAGAATCACGGCGAGCAGTGCGGTCGTGCAGACTGCTCGCAAACGCACAGGGGACATCTGGAAGCTCCTTTAGCGCAAAACGCTTGGTTCGGGCCATTGCATTGTACACGATCGCGCTTCGTCGGCGCATTAGGTGACGCTGAGGCGCGTGTGAATTGGCGGTGATACCCGCAGGTATAGACGTGAGAGATCGGCACCGGGTTGCAAACGCGGCTGGGCGGCGTTAAAAAGCGGCAGGGCGGCGTTAAAAAGCGGCAGGGGCGGCGTTAAAAAGCGGCAGGGGCAGGTTTCAAACCCGCCCCTGCCGCTTTTTATCCGGGAATGTGTGCTACTTGGGCATTGCCTTGATCGCATTGTAGGCCGGGCGCGGGCTCCAATCGGCGTTCAGCACGCCGAACGAGGCTTGCTCGTGGAACTCGTTGCGGCCCTCGACCTTCCAGCGCGGCGCGAAATTGAGCTGCCAGAGAAACATCCCCTGTAGCCAGGGTTGGTACTCGGTACGGGCCTTCTCAAAAGCGCGCACGATATACTCGGCTTGCTGCTGCTGCGAAATGCGGTTGCCGTACTCGTAGCCAGGGGTGTTGTTCTTGGTCGCCCAACCGAACTCGGTGATCCAGACTGGCTTGTCGCCCAGTCCAGCAGCGACCTGGATGGAGCGCACGTCCTCGATGCGGCGGAAGTAGAACTCGCGGCTGGTGATGAACTGCGGGCCAGGGCCGGGATTGTCTGGCCACATGCTATCGGGTGGGTTGGACGCGCCGCCGGGGTGCGCGCCGATGATATCGACTGCGTCGCGGAAGCGCGGGTCGCCAAACATCTGGCGGTAGAACGTCAAGTCACTTATCGCGATGTCTGCGCGGTTGGTCTCGGTGGCCGAGGGGCCGCCAGAAACGACCAGCGCGCCAGCGTCGGCGGCCTTGATCGCCTGCGAGGCTTGGACCAACATTTCGACATAATTGCCGGCATTGGCGACCCGCCCACCGTTTTCCCAGGCCAAGTTCTGCTCGTTCCAAATCTCATAGGCCTGGACGCGGCCTTTGTAGCGCTCGGCCATCGCGCCCATGAAGCGGGCGTAGTCATCGTAGTGGTCGCGGTTGGGCATGCCATTCTGGCCGTTGCCGGTGGCCCATGTGGGCGCTTTGACCACGCTGAACAGCAATTTCACGCCGGCATTGCTAGCCTCGTTCACGATCGCGTCCAGCTCGCCCCAGCAGATCGTGTGACATGGCGTGCCAGGAGCGCTTTGCAGATCCTGCCAGCGAATCTGCTGGCGCAGCCAGTCGACGCCGGCGTCCTTGGTCATCTGAAAGGCCAGGCCGCGATTCTGCCAAGCGCTGCCCTGGCCGTACAAAATCGCATTGAAGCCGTAGGTTACGCTGCTGACGCGCGGGCCGGATGGCGTGGATGGTGCGACCGGCGCAACTGGCATTGCGGCTGGGCCAGTGGGTGCGAAAGCTTGGTTGCCCTGCTGATTGGCGTCGCGATACTCATTGCCCAACAGGCCAAGCAGAATGCGGAACTTGGCGTCCGGCTCGTTGGGGTGCCATTCCATGCGCTGGCGCTCGAAGTACTGCACCCAGTAGACCTCGCCGGTGGCCTGATTGCGCTCCTGGAATTGCTTTGATTTCGGGCGGCCAAACACCGACAGGCCGCCATTATTCTGGTAGAAGCCGCGAAAAGGCGCTGGCTCATTGCGCAGCGTGTGGCCGGTCTGGTCGTCCCAGGTGCCATCGCCAGGGTTGGCGACCGGCTGGAACGGCTCCTCGCCCGCGCGCCCGTCGATCAGCTTATTGCCCATCAGGCGGCCCAGAATGTAGAACGGCGTGCCAGCGTTCTCGGGGTGCTCCTCCAGGATGCCACGCTCGAAGTACTGGACGCGGTAGAACACGCCCGGCTCGGTGAAGCTTTGCTCGATGAATGGCTCGGAAACGGGAAAGCCAAGCACAAACAATGCGTTTGGCGTGCGCCGCCAAGTCTCGTAGAACGAGTTCATTGCGTTATGCTGCGTTTCCTGAAAGTACTTCGCGGTAAAGGGTGGAAGCGTAGCAGGCACTTCCTCGGGCGAGCGCGCCGCAGCGCTGGTTGTGCTCGGGGTGAGTGCCATTGTCGCCAGCAGCGCACACAGCATCACAGCGGAAAACATACGTCGAATCATCAACTTCTCCTGTGGCTAAGACGAACTTGTAGCATTTGGCTGTCTCAACGCCGCACTCGGCAAGATTTTACGGCTCTCGATCTGAGAGGAGCCTGAACGCAATCTGAAATCCTATCTTGTGGCCTGCGCAGTGCAGCCCCGTTGTCACACTTGGTATGTGTAAAGGCAGGCTTAGGCGCACATGTGGCTTCGGGACGGGACGTGCGGCGTGGGCATTATAGAAGAGTAGACACAAGGCGTCAAGCATCCTGGCATGCCCAATAACTCGGTGCTTCAGCGCCGGGCCGGGGCGAGGGCATGCCAGCTTTGGTATAATGCCGGGCGTCGTGCTGAATCTCATTCTGTACTGGAGCCATGCAATGTCACAAGAGCGGGTGCGTGAGAGCGTCAGCGGGCGGCAGCTGCGCAAGAGGCAGGGCGACCGCTCGACCTATGTAATGGTCGGCAGCATTGTGGGCGTTGTGATTCTGGCGATCGTCGGCGTGTTAATCTATTCGTTGTCGCGGCCCGCAGTGCAGCAGTTCGCCGACCTTGGCAGCGGGCAGGCGAGTCACCTAGATCAGCCAGATTCGCCACTGCCTGAGCCTTGGAATTCCAGCCCGCCGACCTCGGGCTGGCACTGGGGCGGTGGCGCGACCGACCCCGGCCTGAAGGATGTGATGATCGCCGATTCGATCACTGTGCATAATCTCGAACATGGCTTTGTGGTCTTTCACTACCGGGAGGATTTGGACAGCGCCTCGGTCGAACGAATTCGGCAGCTGACGCTTGAACTCCAGCAGCTCAACCCATGCATTGTCACCCAGCCGCGCCCGGTCGATCAGCTCGACGTGCCGGTCGCCGCGACCGCCTGGACGTACCTGCTCAAGCTCGACAGCTACGACGAGCAAGCCCTGCGCAGCTTCTTCGCCGATCATGTTGGTAAGGACGGCCCAGAGCAGATTTGTCCAGTGGGCGTCCAGTAAATTCAGGATGCTGCGTTGCCCGCAAGCATGCGTTCGTACTCAGCTCTTGTGCGCCGCGCCACCACCGGCCAATCAAAGGTGGAGCGCACGATCTGGAGGCTTGTTTCGCCCCAGGCCGGCCAGGCGGCGCGCTGATCGAGGGACTGCCTGAGCTTGGCCGCTAGGTCGGCGGCGTCGCCGGGGCGGGCCAAAAAGCCGTTGCGCCCGTCGAAGACTTTGTCGGGGATGCCACCAGCGCGCGAGGCGACCACCGGCTTGCCATGCACCATGCCTTCGAGCGTGACGAGACTGCTGCCTTCGTACAGCGTCGGATGCGCAATCAAGTCGACTTCTTCGTACAGGCTGTGCAGTTCATCGTCATCGAGCCGACCAGCGAAGCTAATTTGGTCGGCGAGGCCGGCCTGCCGCGCCTGCTGTTCCAGGGCCGCGCGCTCTTGGCCCTGGCCAACAAGCAGCCAACGCCAACGCGGCGGCAGCGCACTGCGCAACAGTCCCAGCGCTTCGATCATGACATGGAAGCCCTTGTTGCGCTCCAGCCGCCCGACGCTCATGATCGTCAGGTCGCTGTTATCTAGCTCGAAGCGCTGACGCAGCGCCGCCCGCAGGTCGCCGCGCACAGCCCCAAGGCATTCCGCGACATCGATCGCGCTGGGAATGACTACGACCTTGGCGGAATCGACGTGGAGGTAGCGCGGCAGATCGTCCTTGGTGCAGTCGTCGGTCGCGATCACGCGGTCTGCCGCTTGATTGCCATAGCTGTAGAGCGCGCGAAAGGGCGCATACGCCAGCCGCTTGCGCCAGTCGGGCGTGCGGTACTCCTCCAGGCCGTGCGGATTGGCGATAAATGGCACGCGCAGCAGCCGTGGGTCGTGCTGCCGTATCCAGCCATAGCCGAGCGCACATAGCCCTTGGGCATGGACGATTTCGAAGCAACCAGCCCGTACACCCTGTGCCGCCTGCCTGCCGATCTGCCAGGAATACCAGGGGTAATTGAGCTGGCGACCAAGGATCGAGTTCGGGCGCAGATAGGGCGAGGTGTAGTCGTGGCGGGTGAAGCGCGTGCGAGCGGAAATTTGGGGTTGGGGGCTAGGAATTTCGTTTGCGGTTCGCGGTTCTGCCTGAT
>JACMIM010000569.1 GCA_014381165.1 Roseiflexaceae bacterium | reverse complement strand
TGGCTCGCTACTTTCGCTTAGCACAGAGCGGCTCAGGGTGCGTTGGAGGCGGATGCCAGGACTCATAGATTTCCTTCGGTGACAGGGTGACAAGATGACAAGATGACATCGATCCGCGCCAATATCATCTTGTCATCTTGTCATCTTGTCACTCGCGCGATCATCGCCTGCTGGGCGCGCAGTTCAAGCGTGTCGTCGAGCGGGGCGAGTTCGGCGCGGCCATAGCGGCGTAGCAGCGCACGGCGGATGAGTTCGTCGGCGAGTTGCGGATTTTTTGGCAGCAGCGAGCCATGCATATAGCAGCCGATTGTGTTCTGATAGACCGCGCCCTCGCTTCCATCCTCGCCATTATTGCCAAAGCCAGCCAACACACGGCCGAGCGGCTGCACACCCGGCCCAAGGTAGGTCTGGCCAGAGTGGTTCTCGAAGCCGACCAGAAGGGGGCTGGGGGTTAGGGGCTGGGAGCTAGGAACGCCACCGCTGGATCTCTTCGCCCCCAGCCCCCAGCCCCTAGCCCCTAGCCCCAGGCCCTCTGTTTCCACTACGATATTGCCAATCATGCGCTTTGTCCCGCCAACTGTGTGCAGATCCATTGCGCCGATACCAGGTAGTTTCTCGCCAGTGTGGGTCAGAAAATAGTGGCCAAGCAGCTGGTAGCCGCCGCAGATCGCCAGCACCACCAGGCCATCGTCGATTGCGGCCTTGAGCGATGCGCCCAGTCGCGTTACCAGATCCCTGGCGATCAATGCCTGTCCACTGTCCTGGCCGCCACCAAAGAAGGCAAGATCGATCTTTCCCCAATCGATGCTACTACCGATTCCCACCGGCACAAGCTGCGTTTCGATGCCCCGCCAGTGGCAACGCTGCGAAAGTGCAATGATATTCCCGCGGTCGCCATAGATGTTCATGTGTTCAGGGTAGAGATGCGCAATACGGATCATTGATGCCCTCATGATGTTGATGCTGCGGCAATGTTTTGTTGAACTAAACGCCGAAGTGAATATCGCTAGCCAATTATAGGCCTTTTCTCGCGCTCTGCTTGGTTCCAGCTGGCGACCTGCGGCGAAATAAGTTCAAGACTGTGGTTAATACCCTTGACATGTTAAGAACACACGTGCTATATTGAGTGAATAGATTGAGAGTGGAGGCGCGTGTGGCAAAGGACGTGAACAAAGTCCATGTGACTGGTCGCCTTGGTGCCGACCCGGAGCTACGGCAAACGCCGCAGGGCCATGCTGTGGCCCTGTTTCGCCTAGCCTCGAACCGCATGTGGCGCAGCAGCGACGGCCGATCACACGAGGATACCGAGTGGTTTCGGATTGTGGCTTGGAACCGGCTAGCCGAGGTGTGCGAGAAGTCGCTAGCAAAGGGCACGCGCGTATACATCGAGGGCCGTCTGCAAACCCGCCAATGGCGCGAGCATGGTCAGGAGCGCTGGTTGACCGAAGTTATCGCGAACGACATGATTATTCTTGATCGCCGTGAGCAGGCTATTGTAGCCGATTAACAGCTGTTTGAACGCCAGATAGTCTCATATGACTTAGGCAGTTGGCGACTTCGGCCTGCGGCAGCATGGGACATCTATCGTTTTTGTTTCGTTGTCTGGTGCAACGCACCAAACAACGAAACAAGTATTCGTTATTTCCTTGCCCGCCGCAGGCGAAATGAAAAATCTTGGGTAACTGCGTAACTCCTATGTAGTATATAACGTGCAGGGTTAGCCTTGCACGTTTTTTGCCGCCGACAGATCGGTCGAGTGTGGTGCGTCTACGCACCTCAGCGCAACGCCGTGGTTTGCGAGCGCAGGCCTCGAGAAGATTCCCTACCTGCACAGCAATTCGACCGAATTGGTATCTTGTACTTTCGCATTGGCGCTGTTTTTTGATACAATAGGGCGAACAGGGGCCGGTCAGCGGCCCTCGGTTGTGCTAGGGCGTATCGTATGAACTGGAATGTCAATACCGTAACTTTTCATGTCCTATTGCTGTTACTATATATTGAATAGCATAATAGCTACCCGTTCGTGGTGATCGAGCTTGCCGAACGACCGAATGGGTGGTAGCTTTCGAAATGGCAGACCGCCACAGGAGTTAAAACTAATGCATATCTTGGTTGCTGATGATGATCTGCCCAGTGTCAAGCTAACCTCGTTTCTGCTAGAGGAAGCTGGTTACCGCGTACTAAAGGCCTATGATGGCCCTTCAATTATGCAGTCGATCGAGCAGAGTTTACCCGACCTAGTACTGCTTGATGTGTCCATGCCAAAGACCAATGGCTTCGATGTGTGCCGCCAGATTCGCCGCACCTCCGACGTGCCGATTATTTTCCTCACGGCGCGCAGCCAACTGCAAGACCGCGTGACTGGCCTCCAGATAGGTGCTGATGACTACCTGGTCAAGCCGTTCGAGCCGTCGGAGTTGCTGGCGCGCGTCGAAGCAGTCTTGCGGCGGCGAAATAGCGATATGCTCAACCCCTCGTCGCGCCTGAGCCAGGGCAACATTACGCTTGACCCAGTCGAGCACAAGGTGCTCTTCAGTGATGGGCGAATCGTCGAACTCACGCCGCTTGAGTTTCGCCTGTTGTACTATTTGATGAAGAACTCAGGCCGCGTTCTCAGCACAAGCCAGATTTTGAGCAAGGTTTGGGGCTACGACTACGAGGGCGAGAGCAATCTGGTTGCGGTCTACGTCCGGCGATTGCGCTCGAAGATCGAGTCAGAGGCAGATGCACCAAAGCATGTCATTACCGTTCGCAATCTGGGGTATAAGTTTGAGGCGTAGGCGTGTACATTTCCACGCATCATCGCAACGCCGTCATGCGCAAGCGCAGGGCCTGTAGGAGTCAACGCCATGCTTGCTGGCAATAGATCTTCAGTTCGGGTGTGGCCGTGGGCAACTATCTGGCGTCGGCTGCTGTATAGCCTGGCACCTGCTGCGAGTCTTGTGATCGCCTGGT
Source organism: Roseiflexaceae bacterium (assembly GCA_014381165.1). Taxonomy (GTDB): domain Bacteria; phylum Chloroflexota; class Chloroflexia; order Chloroflexales; family Roseiflexaceae; genus JACMIM01. The sequence continues at coordinate 6,604 of JACMIM010000569.1, read as the reverse complement.
GGATCGCCGCGTCCGTCTTCTCAGTGTTCATTTGGGCAGAAGCGGTGGCCTTCTGCCTTTGTCATCTGGCGCTGATCGCCCTGCGTCGGCTTGGCTTGCTGCGCCTCCAGGTAACCGTCGGGCTTGGCCTGTTGGTCGATCTTGTGATGAGTTCTGCCATGATCGCTCAGGCTGGACAGCTCGGCATGGGCTTTTTTCCGTTGTATGGGCTGATCACACTGCGCGCACTCTCGGTCTATCGGTTGACACCAGCCGCCACTATTATTCCCTTTATCCTCGGCCCGGTCTATTTGTTCGCGCAGGCGGCCAATGTGCCGCTTTCGCAGTTGCCGCCGGACGCGCGGCTGGCCTCGCTGCTGCTGCTGCTTGGCAGCCTCGGCTTTGGCGTTGCAGCAATCTGGGCCAGCACAGCGACCGTGCGCGCAAACTATCAGTTGCAGCACAACCTGCGCCACGCGCAAGGTGCTGCCGATCTGCGGGTGAATCAGCTGGAGCGAAGCGCAAATGATCTGCGTGCCCGTATGCGCGAGCAGCACGCTCTCGAAGAAGGCCTGCGCGTGATCACAAGCAGCCTCAGCCTTGACGAGGTGCTGCGCCAGATTGTCGATAGTACCATGCAGATGCTTGGCCACACACGCGCGCATGGTGTGGCGCTCTCGCTATGGAATGGCAGCCGCTTCGAGCATCGTTCGTCTGGTAGCGAGGCGCGGCTAGCGCCCAATCTTCTCGACGCGCTCGCCAAGCGTGCGATTGTGCAGCAGGTGCCACTGATTATCAATGATTTGTCCAACAGCGATGACACGCTCGACGTGCAATTCGCGCGTACCACGGCGCTTAGTGTGCCGCTGTTTGTCGGCGATGCTTCAGCGCGCGGCGCGCTCACCGTGGTTGGCCACGAACACAGCGCCTTCGATAGCGTCGATGCTCGCCACCTATCAGCGCTCGCGATTCAGGCTGGTATCGCCATCCAGAACGCAGAGCTGCACAGCCAGATGCTTCAGCAGCGGCAGCTGCTCGAAGCGGTCATGCGCGATATCACCGAAGGCATGGTGGTGCTGAACGGGCAGTTCGAAACAGTGCTGACCAACCCGCTCGGGCGGCGGCTGATGGATGTGCAAGCAAACAGCATTGTGCGCACGCAGGTGGTTGCCCTGGCCGAAACCATGCGTAGCGAGGGCAAGCACATCATGGCCCGCGAGATTCGCACGAACCTTGCCGACGACGAAGCGGGTGGGACGTACCAAGCCTGGGCCTCGCTGGTGCGACAGCACGGCAGCGATGAGCCGTTGGTCGCAATTGTCCTGCACGATATTTCAGACCAAAAAGCCGATGAAAAAGGCAAGCAGGAGTTTATCTCCATGGTGGCGCACGAGCTGCGCAACCCACTGCATTCCATGAACGGCTTTGTCAAGATCGTGCTGGCCGGCAAAGTCGGCGGCCTGACCGACATGCAGCAGGAATTTCTGGGTATTGTCGACAGTCAAATCGCCCTGCTTAATGGCCGTATTTCCGAACTACTTGAGTATAATCGCTACCAGGCAGGCCGCATGTCGCTGAACCCGCAATATGGCGATATCCCTATACTGGTTGCTGGTACGGTCACTCGCTTGCGTTTGCTGGCCGAGAACAGCGGCCTGACACTGATAAATAGTGTGGCGGTAAATCTGCCTGAATGCTATTTCGATGGCGAACGGATCGGCCAAGTGCTGACCAACCTGATCGAGAATGCAATCAAAGCGACGCCGCCAGGAGGGCAGATCAGTGTTGCATCTGAGCTGCACGAGGATGAGTTGTGGCTACGTGTTTACGACACCGGAATCGGCATCTCTGAAGAAGACCGAGCTAAGATTTTCCAGGCATTCTACCGTGCTCACGACCGCTCATCCAAGGGGAATCATCTGGGCTTGGGGTTGGCGATCTGCGCACAGATTGTCGAAGGACATCGCGGCCGAATTTGGGTGGAAAGCGAAGTAGGCAAGGGCAGTTGTTTCAGTATTGCGCTGCCAGTAGTTTCCCAGGAGCGCAGCATTGGCGAGTTCTTGTAGCGAGTGAATAACAGAAAAATTACTTTTAGCAGGCCTGCTTTTCATTCTGCTATCAGCCTGGTGCTTTAAGCTTCACGTATATCCATCGTCTGCTTCGTCAAGCTGCTCATAAGGCCTTGTGCCTCAGGTAAGAATGTTGTGAAGATAGCATTCGTCGCACTGCCGCGACAGGAAGATATTCATACCAGCCGGATCGCACCGCCGTTGCCGCTTGCCTATCTCGCAGCAATGCTGGAGCAGCGGCGGCACATTGTACGCGTGTACGATCTTGCCCTGGCACAGGGCGCACCACTCGGTGCCGCACTTGCCCCACTGCGCTCGTTTCGCCCACACCTGGTTGTGATCGCCACCGATTCGCCCGAACATAGCGCGCCCTGCGAGGCGGCGTTGGGCGATCTTGCAGCCCCGGTGTTTTGCCTGGGCGCGGCAATGCGCGATGGTTCGATCGCCCAAGCGGTCACACAGGCACTCTGGCACGCTGGCCGAGACGCCACGCGCGCCGATGAACAAAGTATTATCTTCGAGGCCATGCTGGCCCTTGACGACGACATCGACAGCATGCCGTACCCGGCACGGCATCTGCTGTCGCTCGAACAGTACCCACTGCTCACACTCGACGGCGAATTGCAGACAACCGTGTTCGTGGGGCAGCAAATCTCGTCAACGTACCTGGCAGCGCGCAACCCGGCTCAGATTACCGCCGAGATTCAAAGCGTTGTTCGTGAACATGGTATTCGGCATTTTGTGTTCAGTGGTGCTGCATTGACAAATGATACGCGCTGGATGCACGAACTGCTGCGCCTGCTGGCTTCGAATGGCATGGGCGCAACCTGGGAAGCGACGGTCGACTACGCTCAGATGACACCAGCGCTGGCAGGCGAGCTGAAAAAGGCAGGCTGCGAGGCAATCAGTTTTAGCCTGCTGGCTGGGGAAGTGCTGGTTTCCCGCGAAAAGCGCGCGGTGTTAAGTGCTTCTGCCGAGTGTCTTCACGAGGCCGGCCTCGGCGTGCGTGCCGCTATTCAGCTCGACCCGCCCTACTCGATGATGCCCTCGCTGATCGATGTTTCCGCCACACTTGGGCTTGATAGTGTTCAATTCTCGGTGCTGCCCAACGTAGCCGCAGACGCGCGGGTTACTCCCAATAGCGTCTCGTTGGAAGAGATCGCCGAGATGGCGCGAATACGGTATCGATCGAGCCGCAGTCGCCAGTTCTTCATTGATCGCTTCGGCACTCAGTTTGGCCCGATGCTCTGGCGAGTGGGCCGCGCTGGGCTGCTTGGCCGTACCTGGCAGCGCTACGCTGACGGCGGCGATGAAAGAGCGCTGGCGTTCTGAGCCTTCGTGACGCGCTTCGTGCCGCGATCGTTGTACCACCAAGACACCAAGTTCTTGAGAACTTGGTGTCTTGGTGTCTTGGTGGTTATGTTCCGGCCAGAAGCGTACAAGGAATTGGCTTGCGCCGTGTGGCATGAAGGGCGTATACTACCGCTACCTTGTTATAAATGTGGTGGTATGACATATGACCGGCTTTTTTGCCGAGGGTGATCTGTCGCCGAATCGAATCGAGCTTGCGCGTCAGCAGGTGGCGGCCCAGGGCTATATCGATCTTACGAGCAGCAACCCGACCAAAAATGGGTTGCTGTTTCCAGATGCTGTGCTACGCGTCGCTGCCGACCGCTATCTGGCGAACCGCAGATATGAGCCGAGCGCGCGTGGTTCGCACGCTGCGCGCGAGGCCGTTGCGGCCTACTATGCCCGGCGTTCGCCTGCGCTCGCGCTCGCCCCCAATGATATCTTCCTAACTGCTAGCACCAGTGAATCTTACGGCTTGCTGTTTGCGCTGCTGGCAAACCCTGGCGATAATCTGCTGTCGCCGGTGGTTTCATACCCATTGTTCGAGTATCTGGCCGAGATTTACCGCGTTGAGCTGCGGCCCTACGCGCTCGACGAAGCCCACGATTGGCGGATCGACCCGGCTAGCCTGCGCGTTCAGACCGACGAGCGGACACGCGGTGTGCTGATTGTTTCGCCACATAATCCGACTGGCGCGATCATCCGCGATGCACAGCCGACGCTCGCACGCCTGGGGCTGCCGCTGATTTGCGATGAAGTGTTTGCCGAATTCACCTATCGGGTGCCGCACACGCCGCCGCTCGGTGCGCTATACCCTGAACTGCCAGTATTTCAACTCAACGGCATCTCCAAGCTGTTTGCGCTGCCTGATCTCAAGCTTGGCTGGATCGCGATGAATAGCAATGCGAGTACGCTGTTTGGCGAACGTCTAGAGCTGCTCAACGATACGTTCCTTGGCGCGAATGCGCTGACACAATCGATGCTGCCGGATCTGTTCGCCCACGGCTGGGCGTTCGTTGAAGCGATGACGTTACAGGTGCGGCAGAACCTCGATCTGGCGTTGGCAGTGCTGGCGCAGTCGCCGCGTATTCACGCGCGGCCTCCTGATGGCGGCTACTACTTGTTTCCGGAGATCGACGGCTGGCACGACGAAGAAGCGCTGGTGCTCCATCTGCTTGACCGTGGCGTGCTGGTTCACCCCGGCTACTTCTATGGCTACGAGCGCGGCACCCATATCATGATCTCATGCTTGACCGAGCGGGCGCAGCTGGAAGCCGGCCTGCGGCTGCTGGTCGATTCGGTATAAAGGAAGTCGTATGGCCTTGGTACTGTACAATCAAGCCGAAATACAGAAAATGCGCGATGCTGGGCGGCTGACTGCCGAGATATTCGCGCTGCTTGGCGAGCGCGTCAAGCCGGGTGTGACCACCGCCGAGCTTGACACACTGGCCGAGAATTATATTCGGAAGCACGGTGCGACGCCGGCCTACAAAGGCTACAAGCCGCGCTTTTCGGCCCGACCATTCCCTGCCACGATCTGCGTTGCCACCAATGATGTGATCTGCCATGGCTTTCCAAGCAAAAAGCCGCTGAAATCCGGTGATATCGTTGGTATCGACATTGGGCTAAATCTGAATGGCTGGTATGGCGATGCCTGCGTGACCTACGCCGTCGGCACGCTTGCACCCGAAACCGCGCACCTGCTCGAGGTGGCGCAGGAATCGCTGTGGCGCGGCATTCACGCCACGCAGGCTGGCAAGCGCCTTGGCGATATTGGCTACGCCATTCAGAGCTACGTAGAGCAGCATGGCTTTTCAGTGGTGCGCGAGTGGAGCGGCCACGGTGTGGGTCGGCGGCTGCACGAAGATTTGAGTATTCCCCATTACGGCAAGCCGGGAACGCTGCAAAAGCTGCTTCCCGGCATGATTTTTACAATCGAGCCAATGGTCAACGTCGGTAGCCCTGAGAACTATGTCGATAAGCAGGATGGCTGGACGGTGCGAACAACCGACGGCTCGCTTTCGGCGCAGTTCGAGCATTCGCTTGTTGTGACGAGTAATGGGCCAGAAATCCTTACGCAGGTATAACCGCTATGCGATCACACTTTGTTCGTGCCTACCCGCCCGCTCAGGCTGATCTCGCCGCGCGGCGATGGCTGCTATTTCGTGGCGGCGAGCTTGTGGTGCTTGGCACAGATGGACAGGCAGCATTTATCGAAGAAGGCGGCCAGCTTGACCTTGCGGAAGGAACGCCACTCTACTTGGGCGCGCTCAATGATGTGGCCTATACAGCACTGGAGCTTGCGCCCGACGCGCCGCTACCGCCAGGCGCGCGCACAGTTGGGCTGCGTGCGCTGTATGGGCAGCTCGGCGACGAGGAGTTCAGTATCGCTGGCTATGCCTCGCAGATGCTGCTGTGGCGGCGCTCAAGCCGCTTTTGCCCTGTTTGCGGCGCGCCCACCGAGCCAGTCGGCGGCGACTGGGGGCGGCGCTGTAGCTCCTGCGGTTTTGCGCGCTACCCACAGATCAGCCCAGCCACGCTGGCGCTCGTCCACGATGGCGAGCAGGTGTTGCTGACCCACAAACCTGGCTGGGGACCGATGTATAGCATTATCGCTGGCTTTGTCGAGCCGAATGAATCGCTGGAGGCTTGCGTCCATCGCGAGGTGCTGGAGGAAGTCGGCGTCGAGATCGATACGGTGATCTACGGTGGCAGCCAGGGCTGGCCATTCCCTGCCCAACTGATGGTTGGCTTCAGCTGCCGCTACGCTGGCGGCGCGCTGGCGATCGACACCCAAGAACTCGACGACGCCCGCTGGTTTCATGTCGATAGCCTGCCGCCACTGCCGGGCAAGATCAGTCTTTCGCGCCAGCTGCTGGACGCCTGGATTCGTTCACAGGGCCGCGAGACACCGCTGTAATCCAGCAATCTCACTACCAGGACACCAATATCTTGGTGTCCTGGTGGGTACTCTGCAATCTGCTAGGAGTTACGCAGTCGCTCAAGCGCTTTTATTTCGCCTGCGGCGGGCAAGCAAATAACGCATCATTGTTTCGGTTTTTGGCGCAAAGCGCCAAAAACCGAAACAAAAAAGATACATCTTCCACATTAGAATGGCTCAGGCGGGCGAATGCGCCAGGCCAGCGCGCCAAGCCACTGGCTGGCAGAAACCCACAGCACATAGCCAGCCATCAGCCCATACGCCA
>JACMIM010000568.1 GCA_014381165.1 Roseiflexaceae bacterium | reverse complement strand
TTGGCGCAGGGCTGGGCGCAAAAATTGGCATCGCCGCGCTGGTGACGTTTTTCCCAATTCTGATTAGCACGGTGGTGGCGCTGCGCGCGGTGCCGCGCGAGGTGGTCGAGGCGGCCCGGATCGATGGCGCGCGGCGCTGGGAACTGCTGCGCGAGATCGAGCTGCCGCTGGCACTGCCAGGTATTTTCGGCGGGGTCAAAGCCGGTCTAGCGCTGGCCACCACCGGCGCAGTGGTCGGCGAGTTCGTGGGCGGCAGCGTGGGGCTGGGCGCGCTGATCAACATCGCGCGCGGCCTGTTCGACACGCCGCTTATGTTCGCGGCGCTGCTTTCGCTGGCGCTGCTGACGCTCACCTACTACCTGCTGGCCGCCGTGCTCGAGCGCGTGCTAATCAGGTGGGAGCAGTAGCAAGACGGCGTGCCACTGCCTGACGCGCCTGGCGGCTGGAGCCGCTGGCGCGCATGACGAAGCCCGCCTGCGCCGACTCAACCAGCGTCGTCAGCCCGCGCAGGCGGGCTTCGTAACGGTAGCCGAGGGCTTCAGCCCGCCGGCGTTGCTGCGCAACCCCAGCAATCTGCACTATAGTATGGAGGCGTGTAGCTATGTTTCGGCGTTTTTTGGCGGTGATGACGGTGGTGATGGTTCTTTCGGCGTGCGCCCCAGCCCCGGCGGCTCCTGCACCAGCGGCGGCGATAAAGCTGACCCTGGCGATGTCGTATGTGCCAAATGTGCAGTTTGCCCACTTCTACACGGCGGTGGCCAAGGGCTATTACGCCGCAGAAGGGCTTGAGATTACGTTCGACTACAAGTTCGAGACTGAATCGGTGCAGCGCGTGGCCCAGGGCAGCGCCCAGTTCGGTCTGGCCAGCGGCGATTCAGTGCTGCTCGCCCGCGCCCAAGGCCTGCCGCTCGTAACCGTGGCCACCAATAGCCAGCGCTTTCCGATTGTCTTTTTCAGCAAGGCGGCGCAGAATATCACGACCCCGGAGGATCTGAAGGGCAAGAGCATTGGCATTCCCGGCCGCTTTGGTGCCTCCTACATCGGCCTCCAGGCGCTGCTCTACGCGACCAAGATTCAGGAGAGCGAGCTGAATATCCAGGAGGTCGGCTTTGCCCAGGTGGCGGCGCTCAGCGAGGACAAGGTGCAAGTAGCCAGCGGCTATGGCAACAACGAGCCGATCCGGCTTGCCGCCGCCGGGGTACCGGTGAATAGCATTCGTGTCAGCGATTTCTACCCGCTAGTCTCTGATGGCATCGTAACCGCTGAGAAGCTGATTGCCGAGCAGCCTGAACTCGCGCGGGCTTTTGTGCGGGCGACGTTACGCGGCATGCAAGACGTGATCGCCGACCCGGCTGCTGCGTTCACCACCACGCTTGAGTTCGTGCCCGAACTGAAGACCGCCGACGCCGCGACCCAGGCGGTCGAGCAGCAGGTGCTGCGCGCGACCGTCGACTACTGGCAGAGCAACCTGACTAACGCCAATGGCCTTGGCTTCACCGATGCAGCCAGCTGGCAGGCCACCCACGTCTTTCTACGCGACAGCGGCTTGCTCACGAGCGACGTTGATGTGAGCAAGGCCTTTACGAACGAATTCCTCAAGTAGACAGCTTGCGCTCGTGCAGGACGTGAAACGTAAAGCGGAAAAAGGTACACAGCGGGTGTTGCGCCGCCACTGCGGCCACCGGATGAATCCGGCGTCTGATACGCCAAAACGCGCTGAAGCGCGTTGCACAGCACGAACACGCTTCAGCGCGTTTCAGAATACCAGCGGTGGGTTTCAACCCGCCTGCGGCCGCAGTGGTGCCATAAAACTACGCTTTACGTTTTATGTTTTTTGTGGTACGTATTGTGTGTTGCGTTATATTATTCCGCCAATACTGTGAGCCACCATGCCGCTTACCCATGTTCTGTTCGATCTCGATAACACGCTGTATCCCGACACGTCCGGCATCATGCAGATGTTCGACCAGCGCATCTCGGCCTATGTCGCCGATGTGCTGAAGCTCGACATGGAGGCGGCACGCCAGGCTCGCCACGAGTTCTACACTACCTATGGCACGACGCTGCGCGGCCTGCAAGTCACCTACGGCGATCAGATCGATGTCGAGCATTACCTGAGCTATGTTCACGAACTTGAGATGGACGCCTTTCTCAAGCTCGACGCCGCGCTCGACGCACGCCTCGCTGAGATTCGCGCACCAAAATCGGTTTTCACCAATTCGCCGATCGAACACACTCAGCGCGTGCTGGCGGCGCTTGGGGTCGAGCGCCACTTCAAACACATCTTCGATATTCGCTACCACCAGTTCGAGCCAAAGCCAGCCACCACCACCTACCAGCGCGTGCTGGATGCGCTTGGGCTTGCTGGGCGCGGCGTGGTGTTTCTCGAAGATAGCCCGCAGAACCTGCCACCCGCCAAACAGCTCGGCATGACCACGATCCTGCTGAGTCCGCAGGCCAACGATGCCGCTGTGCCACCTGCCGATTTCGTTGTGCCTGATATCTTGTCGGCACTAAGCGTGGTATTGGAGCTGGAGCGGGGCTAGGGACTGGAGGCTAGGGTCTGGAGGCTAGGGACTGGTGCACCGAGA
>JACMIM010000567.1 GCA_014381165.1 Roseiflexaceae bacterium | reverse complement strand
GCCAAAACAGGGGCTGTGGGTTTGGGGGGGGGTTGGGGCCCCGCCCCCCGCCCCCCAAACCCCGCCACATCCCAACTCCGCCACGGCCTAACTCTGATTGCCGCTACTCGTAAAGCGTGCTACCATAGGCCCATCCGACCGCGATAGGGAGCCATGGTATGCACAAACATCTGCTCAGGCTCGGTCTTGCGCTGCTGATCGGCTGGCTGCTGTGGGATGCGCTGCACCGCCGGTTAGCGCCGCACGCGCCCGAATTCGCCCCATTCGAACCTACCTCGCCAAACGAATCCCCTGTGGCAATACCTGCCAAACTGATTGAAGCCGCGCTCGAATCATCACCGGCTGTCGTGCAAGTGGATGCAGCCGAACTCGCATTCGTCGCCGCAGCTGTGGGCATCGATCTACACCCAGATCAGGCAACCCAAAGCGACGTACAGGGCTACTGTGTGCGCTGCAAAACGCGCCGACCAATCGCGGGAATGCGGATCGAACTGGCAAAAGACGGACGCCGCATGGCCCGTGGGATCTGCCCGGTGTGCGGGGCGAAGATGGTTCGGTTTCTGGCCAAGTAGATAGGGCAATATCTGTAGGAGTTACGCAGTTGGTGACTTCAGCCTGCGGCAGCATGGAACATCTATTTTGTTTCGTTGTTTGATGCTTTGCACCAAACAACGAAACGATAATCAGGTATTTCCTCGCCCGCCGCAGGCGAAGTGAAAGCTCCTGGACAACTGCGTAACTCCTAATCTGATTGAAATGGAGTTGACGATGCGTAGCGACCTCGATCATCTGATGGGCGAGCGGAATATTGATGTGCTGGTTATCGAAGGGCCAGATGGCATGGGCAGCGCTAACCCGGCCTTCAACTACTTTGTCAAGGGCGAACATTTGGTTGGCCTGGTCGTGAAGAAGCGCGGCGAGCCGGCGATACTTATCCATAGCCCCTGGGAGCAGGTGCAGGCCGAGAAGACCGGCATGGTGCTGGTTTCGCGCGACCGCTGGAGCATTCGCGAGATCGAACAGGACTTCCCCGACCCCTTCGATGCCACAGTCGAGCATCGCCGACGCATGCTTGCCGACCTTGGCGTGAGCGGGCGGGTCGGCCTGTACGGCACAGTGCCGATCGGGCCGTTCTTTGCACTATGGATGGCGCTAGCCCAGAAAATCCCTGGCCTGGAGCTGGTAGCCGAGCCGCAGAAGGACGTAATCTCGCAGGCGCGCTTGACCAAGAGCAGCGACGAGATCGAGCTGATGCGCGATGTTGGGCGGCGCACCTGCGTGGTGGTGCAGGCGGTGGTCGACTTCATTGCGGCGGGGCGTGCTGAAGGCGATACGGTGGTCGACGCACACGGCACGCCGATCACGATCGGCGCTGTCAAGGCGTTCATGCGGCGCGAGTTGGCCGCGAACAATTTGGAAGACCCCAGCGGCACGATTTTCGCCCAGGGGCGTGATGCGGGCCTACCGCACGCTACTGGCGATGAAGCGGCTCAGCTCAAACTCGGCCAGGCGATTGTGTTCGACATCTTTCCGCGACAAGCTGGCGGCGGCTACTTTCACGATATGACCCGTACTTTTGCGATTGGCCACGCCTCAGCAGATTTGCAGGAATTGTATGATACGGTGAAAGGCTCGTTTGAGCATGTGCTGGGCGAGCTAGAAGCCGGTGGCCCAACGATTGCCTTTCAGAAGCTGACGTGCCAGTATTTCGAAGCGCGCGGCCATGAGACGATCGCCACCAAGTACCCGATCGAGGAGGGCTACATTCACTCGCTCGGCCATGGGATCGGCCTGGAGGTTCACGAGAACATACGCTTTCCGTCGACAATCGACTCCGGCGATGTGATCGTCCCAGGATGCGTGTTCACCCTCGAGCCGGGGTTGTACTACCCAAGCCGCAACATGGGCGTGCGCCTGGAAGACACGGTCTACTGCCGGCCCGACGGCAGCATCGAAAGCCTGACGCCATTCCCGATGGAGCTTGTGATTCCACTACGCGGCTAACACATGAACGCACAGCTAACAGATTACTATGATAGGACTTACGCTTGCGCGGCTCCTTTCGCCTGCGTCGAGCATGGTACTTTTATTTTTTGTTTCGGTTTGTGACGTTCCCAGGCCACAAACCGAAACAATAATAGTTATTTTCCTATATGAAAGTATTCCTGATTCGCCATGCCGAGAGCGAGGAGAACGCGCTCGACTACAACGCCAAGATCACGCGGGCTGATTTCAATGCAGTGCTGCTGCGCTCGTCGGAATCGCCGCTGACCGAGCGCGGCGAGCAGCAGGCGCGCGAGGTCATCACGCGGATGGAGCATCAGCAGATCGACCGGTTGTACAGCAGCCCCATGAAGCGGGCACTGCGCACTGCTGCGATTCTGGGTGAAACCCTAGCGCTCCAGCCGGTTATTCTGGAGAATCTGCGCGAGGTGCTGCCGGCGGCGCAACCGGAGCGCGGTAGGCCGACAACACTACGCCGGCATTTCGTGCGCTCCTACACCAAAATGCTCTGGCCTTTTGGTGACGACGAAAACTGGGCCAGCGCGTATCTCCGCAGCCGCGCCGTGTTTCAGCAGATGACTGCCGAGCCAGCCGACGAGATCGCAGCGGTGGCGCACCGTGGCACGATCGGCGTCATCCTGTTCGCGTTGCGGCGCAGCAGAACTTGGCGTATCGTGCGACAGGATCTCAGCAATGGCGGCGTGTCGATCGTGGTGCGGCGATAATCACGCCACCAGCGGAAACACCGCTGCAACGAACCAAGCGAAGATCGCGGCGTTGGCCAGCGCGCCAGGCAGTGTGCTGCCGGTGGCCCGGAATAGCCAGCGACTAAACAGGCCGTAAAGCACAAAATACAGCACGAACACCGGCGCGACCAGCACGAGAAAGAACAGGCGCGTATCTAGCGTAATCGCCAGCGCCATTGCGACGACGAACAGCACTTTGGTGATCGGGTAGGCCCAGCGCGGCCCCGCCGCCCGCCGTGTCAGCCACTCGTCGGCCAGGAAATAGGGCAGCATGGCCACAAGCACGGCCACGAACACCCACCAGCGCGGCGCGGGCGGAAAGTAGTTCAGCAGAAACTGCTGGGCTGGCAAGCCAAACGTCAGCAGAACATAGCCGAACGTAAGCAACGCCACAGCGACGTAACGGAACAATGGCAGCCCAATAGCCCGGCGCTGAAGCGCCGGGTCGGGAAGCAGCGCCGGGTGCCACTTGTGAGCAAGCCATAAGCCCACGGCTGTAAGCAACCCATAGATCAGAAACAGCAGTGCCAGCGGCCCGCCCACCAGGATCGGCAGAACATCTTGCACCGGCAGCACCCGCAGCAGCAGCGGCGCAAGGACAGCCGGACCGAGCGCGATTAGCCACCAGGAGATTGGAGATTGCAGATTGGAGATTGCAGATTGGTCCAACGAACCTGCACTCGTCGATCTGCCAGTCGCAATCCTGGCCCCCGCCCAGAACAGCCCGACCGCGCCCAGGAAGAGCACCGCTATCCAGATTACGCGCTGATCCAAGTACGGGTTGGCTGCCGTTTCGCGTCCGAATGCTGCGTCGAACCAGCGCACTGATTCATCTAAACTGGTCGGGCTGAACAGCACGCCGATATGCTCCACCGCGGCGGGAAAGACCGCGCGGCGTGCCGTCCCTTCCTCAAAACTGCCATATGT
>JACMIM010000566.1 GCA_014381165.1 Roseiflexaceae bacterium | reverse complement strand
TGCCGTGCCCTCTGCGGTATAATACATCTATGCCAGAACTACCTGAAGTTGAACACGTCGCCCGCAGCCTGGGCGCACAGATAACCGGCGCGCAGATCGCTGGGGTGACGAAGCTGGACTGGGAGCGCATGATCGAGACGCCCGATCTACCGGTGTTTCTTGACCTGATTGCGGGGCGCGCGGTGCGCGCGGTCGGTCGGCGCGCGAAGTGGATTGTGGTAACGCTCGATGCCGGGCTCAGCCTGGCCTTGCATCTGCGCATGTCGGGATTCATCACAGTGCGACCACCAGACGATCAGCCCGATGGCCATACGCATCTTGTGCTGGCGCTTGAAGATGGCCGCCAAGTCTTCTTCCACGATACGCGTAAGTTCGGGCGCGTCCGCCTGATCGACAGCGCCGGCCTGAGTGCGCTCGAGAGCGCCCACGGGGTCGAGCCGCTGAGCGAGGAGTTCACGCACATGCGGCTGGCCGCGCTGCTGCGGTCGCGCAGGACTAAGATCAAGCCGCTGCTGCTCGACCAAAAGCTGATCGCTGGAATTGGTAATATCTACGCCGACGAGGCGCTCTGGCGTGCTCAGATTCACCCGCTGCGCCAGAGCGACACGCTGAACGATGAAGAAATCGCCCGCCTGCACACAGCGTTGCGCGATGCGCTGGAGGCCGGACTCGCCAACGGCGGCAGCACATTGCGCGACTACCGCAACAGCTTTGGCGAGCGCGGCACCAACCAGGATTCATTCAATGTCTACGATCAGCGCGGCAAGCCCTGCCCGCGCTGCGCCACGCCGATTGTGAAAACTGTCGTTGCCCAGCGCGGCACGCATTTTTGCCCCAAGTGCCAGCCAGCGTAATCAAGAACGTAGCAACGCACAGACGCGAGGATTTTAACAATCCTCGCGCCTGTGCGTTGTTGAGTAACATTCACGAGAAGGATAGCGTTTCGCGGGCAGCAACTGAATTACACCATGGATCGTGCATCGGGTGTGGGGTAAAGTCTAGCCACGCTCCCGATATGCGTGGGCTAGAAGCCCATTGTTAGCACTCGAAACGCGCTTCAGCGCGTTGAATGGCTCGAACGCGCTTCAGCGCGTTTTACATCATAACAGTGGGCTTCTAACCCACGAGGGTACACCTTCAGCGGGTTTCAACCCGCCTGCACCTACGGTGCCTAAAACAAGCTCGCCCGCTCGACCAGCAGGCCCTCAGGCATGCGCCCAGCCACGTACTCGTCGCCGTCGCGGACGATCAGCAGCCCGCCGATGCCAGGATCGCGCACCATGGCCAGGAGCAGCTGGGTAAGCGTGAGCCGTCGCAGGCGAGGCGAGACACTGTCGTCGTGGAGCTGGTTGCGCTGGGCAAAGAGCAGCGCGCTGTCTGGGGTTTCAAACGCAAGCAGGGTGCGTGTGGTACGCCGCTTGCCGCCACTGCCGATCCCGCCACTGGCTTGGAAGATATACAGTGCGTCGTGCTGGAGCTGGCTGCGCGTGTCGGCAAGCAGGCGCGCAAGCCGCACCATATCGGCACCGCTGGCAGCAAGCGCAGATATGGCGGGATCGTACTCGCTCACGGCACTGGCACCGGCGTTGGCTTGGCGGCGGAGATAATATTGGGCTGGCTGTCTTCGAGATACAGCGCCCGGCCAAGCAGCCCGATCATAATCTCGCTGGTCGTCCCGGCGTTCTCCGGATGAAACTCTAGCCGCCCGCGCTCGAAGTACTGCACGGTATGCACCTGGCCGGTTGTGCTCAGGTACTCTTGGAGTTCCTCGCTGATCGGCCAGCCGAAGATATCCAGACCGCCGTTCTGCCGCCAAAACTGGTAGAAGCGCTCGCTGACGCCGTGGTTGGTGATCGGCGAGTAGACCAGCTGGGGGTTGCTGACGAAAAACGCTTGATTCGGAAAGGGAATGCCCTGCGTGAACTCGACGCCGACCAGCGCGGGCTGAAACTCATACAGCGTGCCACGGTTTTCTGGCCAGTGCTCCAGGCGCGCCCGCTCGAACCACTGCGATTCGCGCCCCTTCACAATCACCACATCGCTGATCGGCCGCCCAAATATTTGCGCGCCATTGAACTGATCGTAGTACGGGCGAAAGACCGGCGCAACCTCATAGATGCGCGGGCCAGCTTGTCCTACAACCTGGCCCTGGCCATCGCCACTGAGCACGGGGGTGGCCAGCGGCTGCGCTGGGATCTCGCGCGAACTTGGAAAGCCCAGAATGTCAGGCCGGCCAGTCGCTGCTGCGATCAGAAAGGCGATTAGGAAAATCAGCAGCAGCAGCAGAATCTGCCCTGGTGAGCGCTTGATCGACTCGCGCCGCAGTTCAGCGGGCGATTTGCGCGCCACCTCGCGGGCGGTCTCGCGCTTAACTTCGCGCGCATCCTCGATGGCACGTTGATTCAGTTCATTGCGCCCCTCCTCAAGGCCTTCCTGTGCTGCTTCCTCCGTGGCCAGTTTGGTCTCGTGTTGCGTCGCCTCGCGGGTTTCGCCAACAAAGGCTGTGGGCGCTGTTGTGTTGGCAGTAGATGTGACTTTATCGCTCATATGTCTCCATTGTGATGTTCCCGTTATATTGTTGTTACGTCCGTGGCGCAACGGCGAGGCATGGAAGATAGGTTGCTTCTGGTCAGAGTATAGCGCGCAGCTGCTCGGCAAGCGCGCGTAGTTCATCCTGCCCAGGTTGCTGAGTCCGCCACGCGCCAAACACGCCATCGCCCTCCCAGCGCGGGATGACGTGAACATGGTAGTGGAAAACGGTCTGGCCAGCCGCGCTGCCATTGTTCTGCACGATGTTCATGCCATCCGGCGCGAGCGTATCGCGCAGCGCCAGGGCGACCTTTTGCACAGTCGTACTCACATCGGCCAAAAGCTCAGGCGGCATTGCGTAAAGGTCGGCGTATTCGTCTTTAGGAATGACCAGCGTATGCCCGCGTGAGGCTGGCGCAATATCGAGAAATGCCAGCGTGTGATCATCCTCGTAAATCTTGACTGCTGGAATCTCGCCGCTGACGATTTTCGAGAACAACGATGGCATTGGCCGCTCCTGTGACAAGGTGACAAGGTGACAAGATGACAAGGTGACAAGATGACAAGGTGACAAGATGACAAGGTGACAAGATGACAAGGTGACAAGATGACAAGATGACAAGGTGA
>JACMIM010000565.1 GCA_014381165.1 Roseiflexaceae bacterium | reverse complement strand
TAGTCTGCGATCACGCCATCAACATCTCGTAACTCCTTAATCTTACCCCAGTCGACGCTGCGGTCGTACAGGTACGCTGCGCCGCGCTGTTGGAACGCGCCTTTCGCGCCAACCAGTAGGAGGTTGCCGTCGAGTGCGACAGCGCTTCCGTAGCTCGCAAACCCTCCTAATGGCTCGCTGAGCGTCGTTCGTAGCCCCCAGTTGTCTGTGCCACCCTGGTTACGCTCGTAGAGATAGACCACGCCCACATCGGAGCTCACGCTTACATTGCGCGCCGTCGCGCCGACTGCCAGCACGTCGCCATCGAGTGCGACGGTCGCTCCGTAGAGCTCATTGACTTCGGGGAGCGCGACCGTGAGTTTTTTGAACTCGGTCCATCCGGTCGGAGCGCCCGTATCGCGTCGGAACAGGTAGACCGCGCCAGCACCGTTAACACCGTTAACATCGGCGGCAGACGCGCCGACCGCCATCAGGTCGCCATCGATGGCGACAGCATAACCGAAAGTGTCACCAGGCGCACCGTCGGCGGCTTGAACGACTGCGAGTGTGTCAGCCGAAGGTGTAGTGTCGGCGGCATAGCTGGCAGGGAAGGTCGTCATCATCAGTGCGGTGAGCGTCAGAACAACGGGCCCAACGATGCGCCTAAGGTTCGGATACAGCATCATAAGTGCCACCACAAATCGGTCCTTGTCTCTTGTTGCATGTTGATTGAAACTCCTTTGATCACAGACTGATGCAATGCGGTACAAGACTGAGTATAGCGAAGCGTCGTCTAACGGTAGTCCCAAAACCAAGCGGTTTTTCCCAACTTGGTCAGGCGCACCGGGAACGGAAAGCGCGGAAACGCAATGCGTCTCCGCGCTCGAGTTCGAGCAGTGGCGCATGTCCGACCAGTGATCGTACCAACCACTCACCGTTTGCTGATTCTCATGATCGGTTTGTGAAAGCAGGAGGTTCTTTATGGGATGGATTTTGCGCCGACGACCACACCGCAGCGCCCCTGCAAGGGAACTGTTACTAGGTGTCGCCTTGGTGAAGCAGCAATTCGCCACTGCGGGGCTGTGATCCATGTGGTGTCGTGGCACGTAGCCGAGATACGAACATGAGGAGCCATCGTCAAGCTTGACAGGTCACGAATGCGAAGCACAATGGGTTTACAATGCAAATACACTGGATACTAATTATGCTATGAATTCAGGGTTGCCAAGGTAATGATGCGATCGCCGTGAGGCGACGAGACGTGCTGCATAGGCACCTGACGCATGGCTTCATGCCGCATCTTCAGTGATGTTCTCCAGCGTGATGCCGCACATGCATGAAGGGTGGTGGCCTTACGGCACCAGTTCTCGCAATGTAGAGTGAACCTGGAACCTGATCGAAGGGGTGGGCCATGGTGATATCATACGAGGATAAAATCATTGGGCTGTACGGCAAGGGCATGTCGGCCCGCGACATCCAGGACACGCTGCACGAGGCCTATGGTGTGGAGGTCTCGCCACAGATCACCGGGCTTTTGTCACTGATTTGAAAGCGATCTACCAAGCCGCAACCCGTGAGGCAGCCGAGACCAAGCTGGTAGATCTCGGCGAACGCTGGGGCGAACGCCATGCCATCGCGGTTCGTTCTTGGGAAAGTAACTGGAATGAACTGGCGACGATGTTTGCCTATCCCGCCGAGATCCGTCGCATGAGCTCCACGACCAATAGCATTGAGGCTACAACCGGCAGCTGCGGAAGGCACCAAGACCAAAGGGGCGTTCCCGACCGAGCAAGCTGCACGCAAGTTGCTGTTCCTGACCACACGCGACATCACCCGTACCTGGCTGACGCCCAAGAGCTGAACGCAGATCCTCAACCAGCTCGCCATTCGGTTGGCTGACCGGTTGAGGAGGGATCATGCTGCATACCATTACCGGAAAGGTCGCCCTAAGCGCACTGCTGTTTCTTCTGCTCATTACCGGCCTTGGCTTCAGCTCGATCCAGGGAAGCTTGGCGGAACGGCGGGCCATCGATCTGCTCACCGTAGCCACGGATCAGATGCTGCTGCACCAGCAGTTTCTCCAGGTCTTCAACCGCACTATTGCTGAGAGCATCAACGCCAGTGCTCGTCAGGAGGCCAAGGAGCTTGCACAGGCGAAGCTCTTCTTTGGCCTGGCAGTTCAGGCGCATGATGCGCTGAATCAGCTTGAGCTGCGCAACGCTGGCGTGCGATCCGCACCGCTGAGCGCGCAACGTGCGGAGGTAGTCGGGCAGCTTGGGCGCGTACTTGACCAGATCGAAGCGTCAATGGCGCGCGGTGACGAGCTGCTGTTTGATGGGGCGGTGGAGATGATCGAGGATATCGAGGCTGACCTCGACACGCTGGTTGCCGCACAGATCGCGTATACCGAGCAGATCATTGACGCCAACGAGAGCGAGCTTCTGGGCCTGATCAGCTTCGCCCAGATAGCTGTTCCTGTGCAATTTGGGCTGATCTCCCTTATCACTGCATGGGCAATTTGGTTGTTGCATCAGTTCATTGTTCAGCCGGTGCGCCTCTTGGCCCAGAGCGCCACGGCGATCGGCGAGGGGCAGCTCGATCAGGCAATCGTTACCCAGGGCATTGATGAGATTGGCACGCTCCAACGCGCGCTTCAGCAGACTGCGGTAAATTTAGGTGATCGCGAGCAGGCAATCAAGGCCTATACCGGCGAGCTACAGGTGGCGCTTGCCGAGATCGAGGCGGGGCCGAGAAGCAGGCGCAGCTCCTTGCGGAAAACACCGCTCAGCGCGCGGTGATCAGTCAAGCGAGCGTCCCACTGCTGCCGATCAGCGACCATGCGCTGCTCATCCCGCTGATCGGCTCGCTCGACAGCGCGCGATTACAGCTATTGCAGCAGCAGGTACTTAGAGAAATCGAGCGGTCGGGAGCGCAGATCCTGATCCTTGATGTCACTGGTATACCGATCATTGATACGCAGGTGGCTCGTGGGCTGTTGGATGTGGTCCAAGCGACGCGCCTGCTCGGGGCCGAACCCCTACTGGTAGGTATTCGCCCCGAGGTCGCACAGTCGCTTGTGCAGCTTGGACTTGATCTGAGCATTGTGCGGACACTAGCTTCCTTGCAGCGCGGGATTAGCTATGCCTTAGGTCGTCAACAACACGCCGCGCTCACATGAGCGCGGCGTGTTGTTGATGACCCGATCATACGACGAATCAGTGACGAAACGAAACAGATTGTCGATAAATTACTTTTGGAACAAGCATCACTTGCGGGAATTGTGCGCGTTACGCAGGTTTCTCAGCGCTGGTTGCCGTATTACGTGAATGCAAAATACGAATCGATGCCGCGCACAGTCACGGTGACTGAGCAAAAAAAGGGGCCTTGATTCTGGAGTGCGATGAAATGTGGTCATTTGTTGGCAAAAAAGATGAAATACAACCCTATTCTGACACGGAAACACGGTCATGGCCGACGCCAATATAGGGTTACCTCAATATGACATATACTTTCCTCTATGTACCACGGATGAGGGATGGCTGGCACCGCCCCAGCAACCAACCCATACCGCATTACTGTTGGGAATGTCTTGCTCCGTTCATACCTAGGGATGCGCGTTATTCTGTCACGCAGGTCACTTTAAGAGATACTGCTGGCAAACCCTGAATCTGCGGGCACGTGAACTGGGGTCGTCTGTGCAACGCGGGCCCGCGTGCGGTATGCTATGTCCTACCGACGTGCTGGCGTCGGGCCGAACCGCACACATGGAGGTGGTAGATGTCGCTCGATGCACCCCTGGCCTACATCATTCCCGACGAGACGGCGCGTGTCGCACATGCAGCTTCCCCAAGGGTACTGTCTACCTGCGCGTGCGCGACGCCCTTGGGCCGCTCTTCACGAACCCTGAGTTCGCCGACCTCTTTCCCAACAACGGCGCACCGGCCCAAGCGCCTGCCCACCTGGCACTCATCACGGTGATGCAGTTTGCCGAAGGCCTCGCCGACCGCCAGGCTGCTGACGCAGTCCGTGGCCGCATCGACGGGAAGTACGCTCTGGCATTGGAGTTGACCGACCCTGGCTTTGATGCCTCGGTGTTGTGCGACTTTCGTGCCCGCCTCATTGCTGGTGGTGCCGAGCAGCGCCTGTTTGAGGGAATGCTGGTCTTGTTCAAGGAGCAGGGTCTGCTCAAGGCACGCGGTCGACAACGCACCGACGCCACCCACGTGCTGGCCGCAGTTCACGTGCTCAACCGGCTTGAGTGTATCGGCGAGACGCTCCGCCACACGCTCAACAGCCTGGCCAGCAGCGCCCCGGACTGGCTCCGCGCCTGGGTGCCAAGCTGCAACGAGATCGGGAAGGTCTCGCCAAGAATATCGGTGACAGTGCGCGACTTCTGTGCAAATGAGGTGCCGAGATCGCCGCGCAACACGCCGCCGACAAAGTTCAAGTACTGCACATGAAGCGGCTGATTAAGGCCGTACTTTGCCTCAATATTGGCGAGCGCCTCTAGCGAGATGTTGTTGCCGGCGAAGGCCGC
>JACMIM010000564.1 GCA_014381165.1 Roseiflexaceae bacterium | reverse complement strand
GCCCGCCACCAGTGATCAGCACAACTTTGTCGCGCAGCTCATACTGCTCGCGCGGGCGCAGCAACTGCCACGCCAACAACCCGGCTGCGCCTGCGGCCAGCACTGGACGGTTTTGAATCTTCACAGATGCCTTTCTAATAGCTTTAGGACTTGCGCAGTTGGCGACTTCAACCTGCGGCAGCCTGGACGCTGTGTCTTTTTTGTTTCGCTTTTTGGCGCTTTGCGCCAAAAAACGAAACAATTATGAGTTGTTTCATTGCCCGCCGCAGGCGAGGCGATCGCCGATTCTCGGTTCTGCGCGTTCCCGGCGCTGAAGCGCCGGGCTATTGGGTTCTGCGGTTCTGCGGTTCTGCGGCTCTCGTTCTGCGGTTCTCGTTACGCGCTCATGCCTGGCTTGAGCACCACCTTCACACAGCCGTCCTGTTTCTGCTTGAACAGCTCATAGGCTTCGGGGGCCTGCTCCAGCGGCAGCCGATGCGTAATGATGAACGACGGGTCGATCTTGCCATCCTGAATCAGCTTGGTCAATGGCTCAAGGTACCGCTGCACATGGGTCTGGCCCGAGCGCAGTGTCAGCCCTTTATTGACGAACGAGCCAAGCGGAATTTTGTCGGCCAGGCCGCCGTAGACGCCCGGCACTGAAACCGTGCCGCCCTTGCGGCAGGCCTGAATGGCCATGCGCAGCACCAGCGCCCGCTCGGTTTCGGCGCGCACCGCCTGCTTGGCGCGGTCGTACCAGTACTGCGGGCCAAAGCCATGCGCTTCCAGTCCCACCGCGTCGATGCAGCGGTCGGGGCCGCGCCCGGCGGTCATCTCCTTCAACGCTTCGATTACCTGCGTGGTTTCTTCGTAGTTGATGATGTCCGCGCCGCTCTGGCGGGCCAACTCAAGCCGCTCTGGGATGCGGTCGATTGCGATCACGCGCTCGGCACCAAGCAGCATGGCGCTTTTGATCGCGAATTGGCCGACCGGGCCACAGCCCCAGATCGCCACAGTGTCGCCTGGCTCGATGTCGGCGTTCTCCGCGCCCATGTAGCCAGTTGGAAAGATGTCGGACAGAAACAGCATTTGCTCATCGGTCAGGCCATCTGGCACCTTGTACGGCCCCACATCGGCAAATGGCACGCGCACATACTCGGCCTGGCCGCCAGCATAGCCGCCGGTGATATGCGAGTAGCCGAATAGGCCGGAGGGCGAAAAGCCCCAGAAGGCTTCGGCGGCGGGCGCGTTGGGGTTCGAGTTATCGCACAGCGACCACAAGGTGCGCTTGCAGTAGAAGCAACTGCCGCAGGAGATCGTGAATGGCACCACCACACGGTCGCCCTGGCGTAGATTCTTCACGCCAGGGCCGAGATCGACCACCTCGCCCATGAACTCATGGCCCAGGATGTCGCCCTTTTGCATGCCGGGGATGAAGCCATCGTATAGGTGTAAATCAGAGCCACAAATCGCCGTCGAGGTTATCTTGATAATCGCGTCGCGCGGGTTGAGCAGCTCAGGGTCGGGAACGTTCTCGACCGCAACCTTCAGCGCGCCATTCCAAACGACTGCCTTCATGTATCGCTCCTCCAGACCTCAGCTATCAGTTCGTGCAACCCTTGGCTGCTGGCTGATAGCTGACAGCACTAATAAATCTTTTTGCCCAGTCCGATTTCTTTCTGATCGGTCGCCACGCCCTCGCCGTCCTCAGGCGTCTGCGTTACCGACGATGGGTCGCTGGCCGGGAATGTATCTTCCAGCGCCTTGCCAACACTGCTGAGTGGGCCGAGTTGGTCGGGCTTTTTTGGTGTCGGCGGAATCACGCTGGTTTCCGCGCCCAGGCTGGTGCGCTGCTTTTCGACCTGCTTGGCGCGGCCCGATGATTGGCCTTCGACGGTTGGCATTTCGCCGGTTTCGATCAGCGCCTTGAAGCGGCGCAGATCGCCCTCGATCTGCTGGCTCGGCTCCTCGCCAAACAGCTTGGCCACCACCGCGCCCAAGCCGCCCGCCGGCGGAGCGTAGGTCAGCGAGACATGCACCTCGGTGCCGCGCCCAACCGGGCCGGGCACGAAACGCACCTCGCCAGCATTCATGATCTGCGAACCCTCGACCGAGCGCCAGGTGATGCGCTCGTTCTCGACATCGTCGGTGATCTCGGCGTCCCAATCGACGGTGGTGTTGGCTGGCGCTTTGGCGACCCAGTGCGAATTGCGCTCGCCATTCACCGTTACCGATTCAAGGTGCTTCATGAACTGGGGCAGGTTCTCGAAGTTACGCCAAAAGCGATAGAGTTCCTCTGGCCCCTTTTCGATCGTGATGCGCTTCTCGACCTTGACACCCGACACACCCTGCTGGATGGACGTCGTGTCGATGCCAAGAATATTGTAGGCCGGGCAGATACCACTCAGGCCACGGAACAGGCCATAGCTACCCAACGCTGCCAGGGCCAGCCCACCGGGATCGCGCCGCGCCAGGCCAAACAGTGTCAGTGCGCCACCGGCCAGCGCCGAAATCAGGCGCTCGTTCTCGGCCACATTCTGCCGCGTCGCGGTGCTGTGCGACAGCGCATACTCAGGGTGCGTTTCTGCGGTCATATCGCGCTCCTTCCAGGGCGGCCTTGGAGTACCGCCAGGTTTTCTGCTGTATCTCAGGGCCATAACAGCACAAGATGTGCCAGCTTACACCATGCGCCACAGCGCACAGCCAAGACACGGCACAGCTCTTGCATTTCTCGTCATTAGATTCGCGCTACAGGAGAATAGACATGGCAGAACAAGTCACGCGCGCTATTATGGTGAATGCGCCGGTACCCGAGGTGTACGCGATCTGGTCGAACTTCGAGAATTTCCCGCACTTCATGCACAACATGGAGTCGATCACCAAAACTGGCGATGGACTCAGCCACTGGGTGATGAAGGGGCCGCTTGGCGTCAAGCTGGAGTGGGACGCCCGCACCACGCGCATGGACGAGAACACGCGCATTGCATGGAACAGCCTCGACGGCGGCTCGATTAAGACCAGCGGACAGGTTACGTTCAACCAGATGCCGGAGGGCAACACCGAAGTAACGGTGACGCTACAGTATGTGCCGCCACTCGGCAAGCTTGGCGAAACGATCGCGCATCTGTTCGACAACCCCGAGGGCAAGCTCGAAGAGGACTTGAAGAACTTCAAGAACTACGCCGAAAGCCAGGCCGGCGGCAAGGCCTACGAAACTGGCGAAAGCCGCAACGCTAGCTACGGTAGAACGTAGCTTCCGCAGGAGGCAGGAACCAGACGCCTTCTCCGAAGGGTAGCGCTCGCCGCTCCGCGTAAGGGCGGGTCGCCTGGTAGGGGCCGGTCGCCCCGTAGGGGCGGGTCGCCGCGTAAGAGCGGGTCGCCGCGTAAGGGCGGGT
>JACMIM010000563.1 GCA_014381165.1 Roseiflexaceae bacterium | reverse complement strand
CTTTGCCGATCCGGCAAGCGCCCTCGCGCGCCGCTTGCCCGCAGCGTTCATGCTGACGAATCGGCTGCTGCCGCTCCACCCGCTCGATGATCTGTCGCAGCCGATGTTGGTCGCAAGCTGGCAGGGGCAACGCCTGCCACTTGCGCTCATGCGTAGTGTGGGCGATGGGCGCGCGGCCTGCCTGAGCCTCAATCATTTCGACGAGCCACTGGTCGCCCAGATCGTGTACCGGCTGCTGCGTGAACTGGCCCGACGCGAGGAGCCAGCTGCGCTTGGTGTGGCAGTGCTGGGCTACGGCCCATCGGACGCGGTTGGTTACCGCCACGGGCTAGCGATCGAGGCGGTGCCGGGGCTGGCCTTTCGCGCCGCATGCGATTTGAGCGAGCAACGGCTGGAGCAGGCGACTCACGATTTCCCGACGCTGCGAACCACCACGCGCCGCCAAGATTTGATCGACGCTGCCGATATAGATATTGTGATCATTGCGACGCCGCCCAACCTGCACGCGGCCCTGG
The DNA here is from genome assembly GCA_014381165.1 of Roseiflexaceae bacterium. GTDB lineage: Bacteria > Chloroflexota > Chloroflexia > Chloroflexales > Roseiflexaceae > JACMIM01. The sequence goes on along the minus strand of JACMIM010000563.1, from coordinate 2,582 downwards.
CGATCGAGTTGCTCCAGGCCGGCAAGCATGTCGTGTGCGAAAAGCCGCTTTGCCTGAACCCAGCCGAAGTGGATGCGATGCGCGCGGCGGCGGCGGCCAGCGGCCGGTTGTTGACCACGCACCAGAACCGCCGCTGGGATGCCGATTTTCTGGCGATCCAGGCGGCCTTGCGCAGCGGGCTGATCGGCGAGGCCTTTCACCTAGAATCGTTTGTCGGTGGCTTCTTTCACCCCTGCGATTATTGGCACTCGCACGCGCCAATTTCCGGCGGCGCGCTCTACGATTGGGGCGCACACTATGTCGATAGTATTTTGCAACTGCTTCCTGGCCCGATCGCCAGCGTAACCAGCGTGGCCCACAAGCGCGTCTGGCACGATGTCACAAACGCCGATCAGGAGCGGGTGCAGATTCGCTTTGCCGACGGGCGCGAGGCCGAGTTCATCTACTCCGAGATCGCGGCCATCCGCAAGCCCAAGTGGTACGTTGTTGGCACTGAAGGTGCAATCGTTGGACACTGGAACGATATTCGGCTGCGTGAGCCGCACCGCACCGCGTTCTACACCGAGCAAGAGGTGCCTGTTACCGAGGCACCGCCGCTGCTGACGCTTTGCCGCCGCACGCCGAGTGGCGCGCTGGTCGAGCAGCAACTTCCACAGGTGGAAGTACGCGCCCACCCGTTTCATCGTAATCTGGCCGACCACTTGCTAACTGGCGAGCCGCTGGCAGTGCCGTTCGAGCAGTCGGCGCGCGTGGTGGCGGTGCTTGCAGCGGCAGCGCGCTCTGCAGCTCATGGCGGCAGCATCGAGGTCGTTGAAGCGTAAAGCCAGCTTCAGATGTATTAGGATGTATGCAGTTGGCGACTTCAGCCTGTAGCAGCATGGAACATCTATCTTTCTTGTTTCGTTTTTGGTGCAACGCACCAAACAACGAAATAACAATGAGTTAGTTCCACGCCCGCCGCAGGCGAAATGAAAACTCTTGGGCAACTGCGTAACTCCTACAGGACTTTCGCTCGCTATCAAAATGTACTCTTTTCTTAGCAGTTTTTTGCGCTGCGGCGCAAAAAACTGCTAAGAAAAAACAATTCCTTGCCCGCCGCAGGCGAAAAAGACGCTTTAAGCGAAAGTCCTGTCCTATTTATAGCAAAGAGCGAAGACATTGATCCACTCCTGCACCCTCACCCTAACCCGTGCGCGGGAGAGGGAATCCGGCTCCCTCCCGCCGGGAGAGGGGCAGGGGTGAGGCGGTCGATGAATTTCTTGACAAAGGCACGCGATGGTAAAGCTTTACAACACATTGACCCGGCAGGTCGCGCCGTTTGCGCCAATCGAGCCGGGGATCGTCAGCATCTACAGCTGCGGCCCTACGGTCTACCGCTTTATTCATATTGGCAATCTGCGAACGTTTCTCATGGCCGATTGGCTGCGGCGAACGCTGCATGCCGCCGGCATGGACGTGCGACACGTCAAAAATATCACCGATGTCGGCCACATGCGGGTCGAGATGCTCGACCAGGGCGAGGACAAGATGGTCTCGCAGGCGCGCAAAGAAGGCAAAACCTCGGCTGATATTGCGGCCTTCTACACCGCCGCCTTCCGCGATGACGAAACGCGCATGAACATCCTGCCAGCGAATGTGTTTCCGCGCGCGACCGACCATATCCCGGAGATGATCACGATCATCGAGGGCCTGGTGCAGAAGAATCACGCCTACGCGGTTGGCGGCAATGTGTTCTTCGACATTCGCAGCTTTCCCGACTACGGGCGACTTTCGGGCAACCGGCTGGCACAGCTGCTGGAAGGTGCGCGTGATACCGACGACACCGCGCGGCGTAATCCGGAGGATTTCCCGCTCTGGAAGGTAGCCGAACCTGGCCGCGAGATGGCCTGGGACAGCCCGTGGGGGCGCGGCTTTCCGGGCTGGCACATCGAGTGCAGCGCGATGTCGATGAAGTATCTGGGGCCGCAGCTCGATATCCATACCGGCGGCGTGGATAATATCTTCCCCCACCACGAGGGCGAGCTGGCGCAAAGCGAGTGCTACACTGGCGAGTCGTTCGTCAATGTGTGGATGCACGCCCAGCACTTGCTGGCCGATGGCCTCAAGATGGCAAAATCGACTGGCAATGCCTACACGCTCAGCGACATCGAGGCGCGCGGCTTCGAGCCGATGGCGCTGCGCTATCTGTTCGCCACTGTGCATTACCGCAGCCGAATCAACTTCACGTTCAGTGCCTTGCGGGCGGCGCAAACCAGCCTGCGGCGGCTGCGGCTGGCGCTGCTGCGGCTACACGAGCAGGCCGGCGATCACGCGCCGATCTGTGCAGAGGAGCTGCAGGCGAACGAATGGCACCAGCGCATGAGCGCGGCGATCGCCGACGATCTGAACATCCCGCGTGCGCTAGCGCAGATCTGGCGCATGCTGCGCGGCAGCGGCGAACGCCCAGCGATGCAACTGGCGATTCTCCACGAAATTGACATAATATTGGGACTACAACTAGCGGAGTGGCTGGCAGTGCAGCCCGCTGCGCCACACACGCTGGCTCCGGCGCTGGCCGAGCTGGTCGAGCAGCGCGCGGCACT
>JACMIM010000562.1 GCA_014381165.1 Roseiflexaceae bacterium | reverse complement strand
GGCTTGAAGCTGCCGTGGAGAATGGCATCACGCAGCCGATCTACGACATCGTCGGCCAGACTACGCTTCACGGCGGGCGTCAGCAGGGGCGATGCGGCGCTTAGTAGTGGCTCTGCGTCCATAAATTTGTCGACTGCTAACTGTTAACAATATACGTGGGGAATATACTGCAAAATTGGACGCCTGTCAAGCTAAAGTTTGGGGCTTGACATTTAACCTTTCTTCAAGTACTATCTGTCCATCCCAATCATTGTTAACAATAATCAGTTAGCAATCAACAGTTTGTGACTCGGCCTAGCTTTCGTGTTTCCGCCAACTGGACAGCGAGGTTCAGGTGAAGATAACACGTCTCGAAACCATCTGGATCGACGAGCAGCCCAATACGATGTGGCTACGCATCCACACCGACAGTGGGCTAGTCGGCCTTGGCGAAACCTTCTATGTCCCCCGCGCAGTGAGCGCCGTCATCCACGATGTCTTCGCCACGTTGCTGATCGGTCGCAGCCCGTTCGACATCGAGCAGCATTGGCACAACATGTTCTCGACGGTCAACTTCTTCGGCTACGGCGGTAGCGAGACGCGTGCGATAAGCGCTGTAGACGTGGCGCTGTGGGATATTCTGGGCCAGTATGATGGTCGCCCGATCTACCACATGCTCGGCGGGCGCAGCCGCGATCGTATTCGGATCTACAACACCTGCGTCAGCCACGGGCCGCACCAGGATTTTCACGCCTGGTTCGAGGGCCGCGCCGGGTCGCTGGCCGAAGAGCTGCTGCACAGCGGCATTACGGCGATGAAGGTCTGGCCCTTCGACCAGTTCGGCGTCTCGCTCGGCGGGCCGGTCGGCAGCCGCGCCGGCACCAGCGCGGTCGGGCCGGTTGGTCACTACCTCAGCAAAGCGGATCTCCAGAAGGGGCTAGCCGTCGTCGCCGATATTCGCAAGGCGGTTGGCGACCGGATGGAGATCGCGATCGAGGGCCACGCCCGCTGGAACCTGCCCGAGTCGATCAAGATCGCCCGTGCGCTGGAGCCATACGATGTGCTGTGGCTCGAAGAGATTATGCCCCCCGACAACATCGAGTCCTACGCGCGGCTGAAGGCCGAGACGAGTGTGCCGCTGTGTGTCAGTGAGCGACTATTCACGCGCTTCGGCTTTCGTCAGGTGGTCGAGCAGCGCGTCGCCGATATCGTGATGCCGGATATGGCCTGGACCGGCGGGATCACTGAGACGCGCAAGATCTGCTCGCTCGCCGACACCTACTATCTGCCGATCACCAGCCACGACACTATCGGCCCGGTGGCGCTCTGGTCGGCGGCGCACCTAATGTTGCACATCCCCAACGCTATGATTATGGAGACAGTGCGCGCCTACTATGAGGGCTGGTATAACGATGTGATGACCGAGCGGATGCCGATCGCAGAGGGCATGCTGAGCTTGCCAGAGCGACCTGGCCTTGGCACTGCGCTGCGCGAGGAGGTGCTGCGCCGCCCGGATGTGCATATCGAGGTGTCTGACGAGCAGCATCGCTATGACGGATCGAAGGGCTAGCCAATGTCGCTTGCGCAGACAATCGACGCGGCGCAAGTGCCGACCGGCCAGGTAATGGCCTGGTGGCTAGGCGGAACAGGCTTTGTCTTTAAGACCGCAGCGGGCACGCAGATCTATATTGACCCCTACTTCTCGAACTGCGTGGCGGCGATCTTTGGTGTTGAGCGGGCCTTTGCCGCGCCGATCAGCGCTGAGGAAGCGCGGCCTGACCTGCTGATCGCGACGCACTGGCACGAAGATCATCTTGACCCCGAGGGCCTGCCGATTATCGCGCGTCACAGCCAGGCGCAGTTCCTGGGGCCTCCGTCGTGTGTATCACGACTGCTGGGCTGGGGCGTACCGCGCGACCGCGTTGCGGGCGTGCGGGTCGGCGAGAGCCACGCCTTCCGTGATGTCACGATCACCGCCGTCGCGGCGCGGCACATGGCGGGCTTGCCCGGCTGGGAGACCGACGACGCGATCGGGCTGCTGCTCGACTTCGGCGGGCTGCGCGTCTACCACAGCGGCGATACCGAGTACGACCTGCGGCTGCGCGCGCTGGCCTACGATAAGGACCATCCGATCGACGTATGCATGCTGGTCATCAATGGGGCCGGCGGCAATATGAACGCCCATGAGGCCGCCCTGCTGGCCTGGCAGATCGGGGCACGCACGGTGGTGCCAATGCACCACATACTCTGGAAGGATTTCACTGGCGGCGAGCAGGCCACCCTCGACCCCCAGTTGCTGGTGGAGACTTATCGACGGCTGGGCGGCGGCGGCGAGGTTCGGGTACTGGAGGTGGGCGAAGGGCTTGGGTTGAGGAGCACTGTTTTATAAGCTGGGTGGGTTGTCTTGTCTGATGCACCATCCAACGAAGGAGGATGCAGATGTCTACGAAAGATCTGGCGAGCGAAAATGGCGGACAGACACACATCACCCGTCGCACGTTCCTACGTGCCGGTGGGCTGACCATGTTCGGTAGCGTGCTCGCTGCGTGTGGCGGCGGAACTCCGGCGGTGCCTAGCGGCGGCGCGGGTGCCGCGCCAACCGTTGCGGGTGCCCCGGTCGTGCTGAAGGGTGCCACGGTCAAGTTCCTAGGCGCGCCGTGGTCGTTCTTGCCCGCGCTTGACGGGGTGATTGAGGCGTTCGCGAACGACTGGGCCACGCAGAACGGTGTCACCGTCACGTTTGAGCGGGATGCTCAGCTGCTGCCGAAAATTCAGACCGCGATCGAGACAAAGGGCGGCGCGAATATCATCCAGTACAGCTCGCCGCCCGCGATCTTCTCCAAGGCTCTGGCCGATGTCAGCGATATCGCTGAATCGATCGGCAGCGAGGGCGGGGGCTACTTGCCCGCCGGGCCGTACCAGATGGTCTTTGATGGGAAGTGGCTGGGTGTGCCGATCGGTCAGCATAACTGGTTCATCAACTATCGCCAGGACTGGCTCAAGGAAGAGGGCCTCGATACCTTCCCAGATACCTGGGAGGAGGCACTTGCCGTCGGCAAGAAGCTTAAGGCCAAGGGGCGGCCCTTCGGAATGACCCTCTCGGACCAGGCGGGCGGCGACGGCAACGCGGTTCCGCGCCTGATGCTCTGGGCCTTTGGCGGCAAGGAGTTCAACCCGGATGGGTCGCTGGCCCTTGACAGCCCAGAGACGCTGGCTGCGCTCGAATTTTGTATCCAGCTACATAACGAGGCGGGCGATCCGGGCGAAGTGGGCTATGACGATGGCGCGAACAACGCTGCCTTTCTGGCCAGCAAGATCTCGATGACCGCGAACGTCAACACGATCTACCTGCCCGCACTCGAGAAGAACCCTGAGGTTGCCGCCGGTATGAACCATGCCCTGCCGCCACAGGGTCCGGGCGGTCGCTTTGGCTACGGGCAGCTACCCTGGTGGGGCATTCTCAACCACACCCAGGGCGCAGATCTCGATGCTGCCAAGGATCTTATGCGGCAGTTCTTGTCGATCAAAAACTTCAGCACGTTCTACAAGGCTGGCCAGGGCTACATCCTGCCGCTGCTGCCCAACTATGAAAGCGAGCCGATCTGGCCAGCAGATCCCAAGCTCGCCATCGCCAAAGATATGTTCAAGCTCGCGCGGCCAGCAGGCTATTCGCTGCCCAACCAGACCAAACTTGCCGCACTTATGCAGGATAAGATCATTATTGGCAAGCTGTTCTCACAGGCCCTTTCGACAGGCAATGCCAGGGCTGCGCTCGATGGCGTCATGAAGGACATCGCCGATCTCAAGCTGCTTGCCTGACAGAGCAAGGCTTGGTTTATCAGGGTTGGTGACTTGGCCGCCAATCCTGGTAAACCAAAATGCCTGCTCTGAAACCTTGCCTAACTGGAGAACCAATGCAAGTGACGCCTCGCGTACAGCCCCGCACGTCGGGAGCCTTCATCTCCAGGTTACTTCACAAAGATAGTTCACTGGGCTATATCCTGATCGGCCCAGCGTTCCTGTTTTTGGCCGTGATGATGGCGTATCCGTTTGCGTACGCTATGTATCTCAGCTTCACCGATAAGCAGATCGGCGCGCCCGCCAGCTTCACCGGCTTTGAGAATTATGCGAAGCTGCTCGGCACCAGCCTGTTCTCGAAAACGGTGGTTAACTCGCTGGTCTATACCACCTGTGCGCTTGTGCTTAAGTGTTTTGGCGGGCTGGCACTTGCCGCCCTGCTCAACCGGCCGTTTATCGGCGCGCGTATCGTAAAAGCGCTGCTGCTGCTGCCCTGGATCATGCCCACAGTCTTCAGCACAATGATCTGGTCGTGGATCTTTCACCCGACCTTTAGCATCGTCAACGATGTATTGGTCAACAGGCTTGGCCTAATCGCGCAACCCATCCCATTTTTGCGCGATGAGCGCTGGGCTATGGCCTCGCTGATCTTCGTCAATGTATGGCGTGGCATTCCGTTTTTTGGCATTACCTTCCTGGCTGCCATTCAGTCCGTCTCGACTGAGGTTATTGAAGCCAGCAAGATTGATGGCGCGTCGGCCTGGGTCTCGTTTTGGAAGATTACGTTTCCGGCGATCCTGCCGGTCATTATTATTGTGATGCTGATCTCAACTATCGGCACCCTGGGCGATTTTGACCTGCCCTTCCTGCTTACCCGCGGTGGGCCGAACGACTCTACCACGCTGTTTGCGCTGACCGCCTATACGCTGTCGATGTCGTCGGGCTTGATCGGCCTTGGCGCGGCGGTGACGATGACCATGTTTCCCGCGCTGATCTTGTTGGTCGTTATCTCGCTGATCAGTGTGCGTCGGCAACAGCAGGATTAACCGCCATGCAAGTCGCTCAACTCACCCGTAACGCACGCAGGTCGCTACCCTTCTATTTTCTGTTGGGCGCGGTGATCGTCATCTTCCTCTTCCCATTCTACTGGGGTCTGATCACTTCGCTCAAGTTTGAGGTCGAGATCTACGACTTCAGTGGCAATTTCCTGGTGCCAAAAAATCCGAGCCTGGCCAACTACATGACCTTGTTCAGAGCACCGAACTATTTTATCTGGTTCTGGAATACGCTGCTTGTCTCGGCAGTTACAACTGCTATCTCGGTGGTTATCTCGGTGATGGCTGGCTTTGCGATTGCACGGCTGCGCTTTCGCGGCGCGGCATTGGCGGGGACACTGGTGTTTATTACCTACCTTGCGCCCAAAAACTTTTTGTTCGTGCCGCTCGCGCAAATTCTTAAGGATTGGGGGCTCCTCGGCGGCCTCCCGGCCCTGATGCTGACCTACCCGACCAACTTGATCCCATTTTGCACCTGGCTGCTGAGCGGCTACTTTTCCAATGTGCCACAGGAGCCCGAAGAATGCGCGATGGTCGATGGGGCGAGCCGACTCGGCGCGATTGTGCGTATCACACTGCCGATGTCGCTGCCCGGAATCATTACCGCCGCTATTTTTTCGTTTACCGCCTCGTGGAACGAGTTGCTCTACTCGGTGGCTTTTGTGAACGGCGAACAAAATAAGATGCTGACCAATGGCGTGATTAGCGCGTTCACCGGCGGCGACTCGTTTGCCTGGGGGCCGCTGATGGCCGCCGCCACGGTCTCCTCGCTGCCGGTCGCCTTGCTGTATCTGTTCTTTACAGATCGCTTTGTTAGCGGTATCACCGCAGGCTCAACCAAAGGATAACCCGGATCTCGCCATGCAAACGTCTGCCATATTTTCGCAATACAAGATCGTACGCTTGACTGCGCCGGTTTTCTTTGCCAGCGAAAGTGAGCTGCGCGCATTTGCGGCCCACGGCCTGCCGGTGACGGTAGTGGATGCCGAAGATCCTGATGAGCTGATCTCGCTGGTGACGGATGCAGATGTTGTCGCCCTTATCGGCACCAAATTGCCTACCCGCGTAGTGGAGGCTATGAACCAATGTCGGGTGATTGCGCGTATGGGCGCGGGCACCGACAAAATTGATGTGGCACGAGCCACTGAGCTGGGTATCGTGGTCGCGAACACGCCCTATTTTTGCGTGGAGGAGCAGGCCGATCATGCCATGGCGATGCTGTTGAGCCTGGCGCGCAAGCTGAGCGTGGCCCAGCACGCCATGGCGGAAGGCGATCTGCTACGCGCCAGACGCGCGGTTGTCAGCAATCAGCGGGTGAGCGTGGCTACGCTCGGGCTGGTAGGTTTTGGCCGTAGCGCGGTACATATGGCGCGGCGCGCTCGTGGCTTTGGTATGCGCGTATTGGCGACGCGCAACAATAAACATGCGCCCACCGACGAGGCCGATGCGCTGGGAGTGACCATGACCGATCTAGACACAATCCTGCGCGAGTCTGACTACGT
>JACMIM010000068.1 GCA_014381165.1 Roseiflexaceae bacterium | reverse complement strand
TTCGCCGCGCCGCTGCCGCCAGCTCGCCAGGGGCCAACTCGCCGCCGCGCGCTGCCGCCAGCAGGGCCGCGTGTACGTGCGCATGGTCGTTCGGTGGGGCCAGCAGCAGCAAGTCTATTCCCGCTGCCGCCGCACGCACGACGCGCTCGGCTAGCGGCGCGCCCTGGAGAAAGCCTTCCATATTCAGCGCGTCGCTGACCGTCACGCCACTGAAGCCCAACTCGCCCCGCAGCAGATCGCGCAACACCTCTGGCGCAAGCGTAGCAGGCAAGTCGGAGCGACCAGAAAGTGCGGGCAACGCCAGATGCGCGCTCATCACCAGGCGCACCCCAGCGGCGATGGCCGCCTGAAACGGCGGCAACTCCACCTGGCCTAGCCGCGTTCGATCATGGGCGACAACGCCCAGCCCATGGTGCGAATCGGCATCGGTATCACCATGGCCGGGGAAGTGCTTTGCCGTCGCAGCAACGCCACTCGCCTGCATGCCCTGCACCATCGCGGCGGCCAGGCCTGCCACAAGATCAGGGTCTTCGCCAAACGAGCGCACGCCGATCACCGGGTTGTGGGGGTTTACATTCACATCGCAGTCGGGCGCATAATTCACGTTCACGCCCACCGCCGCCAGCTCGCGACCAATCGCCGCCCCAACGCGCCGCGACAGTTCCGCCGAGCCAGTTGCGCCCAGCGCCATGTTGCCGGGAAAGGCTGTCAGGCCTTCCAGCGCCTGGAGTTGCCCGCCCTCCTGGTCGGCGCAGATCAGCAGCGGCGGCCAGCCGTTTTCGCGCGCTGGAGCCTGGAGCGCCCCGGTGAGCGCCCGCATCGCTGCTGGCGTGGCGCCATTCAGCTGGCGAAACAGGGTCACACCGCCTACCTGCCGCTGCCGCAGCAGGTCGAGCAGCTCCGCTCCCGGATTGTCGCCCGCGAACCAGAGCAGCAGGCGCTGCCCGAGGGCATGTTCGAGATCGATCACGGAACCTCACCCCCTCCCGCGCCCACGTATCTCAAATTCGGATGATTAGGCTCTTTTGGTGTTGTTGTTTGGCGGCTCCACTGCCAAACAACAACACCAAAGAAGCGTCTTTATGTAAGGCTGATATTATCCCTTCACCGCGCCGGTCAGCCCGTTGATGAAATAGCGCTGGGCGAACAGAAACGCAACCAGCATCGGGATGATCACCATGATCGCCCCCGCAGCGATCAACCGGAAATCGGCCGTGAACATGCCGCGCAAGGCCAACAGCCCGACCGGCAGCGTATACAGCTCGCGGTTGCGCAACATCAGCGATGGCCACAGCAGCGCGTTCCACGATGTCACCGCCGTGAAGACCGCCGCCGTCGCTACCGTAGGCCGAATGATTGGCATCAGCACGCTCCACCAGATGCGCAGCTCGCCCGCGCCATCGATATGCGCCGCGTCGATCAAGTCGTTCGGCACCGACATATAGGCCTGGCGTAGCAAAAAGATGTTGAAGGCGCTGAAAATATTCGGCAAGATCAGCGCCCAAAGTGTATCGTAGTAGTTGAATACATTCACCGCCAGCAGGTAGCCGGGGATATAGGTCAACTCGGCGGGCACGATCAGCGTCGCCAGCAGCAGGTAGAAAATCAGGTCGCGGCCTGCAAAGCGCATCTTGGCCAGTGGGTACGCCGCCAACGACGAAACAAGCACGTTGAGCGTGACCGTGAACGTTGCCACAAATAAACTGTTCAAAAAGAATCGCCAGATTGGCAGTTGCCCCCAAACCTTGACGAAGTTGTCCAAGGTCGGGGCGCGCGGCAGCAACTGCGGCGGCAGGCTGAATATCGCATCGCTTGGCCCCTTCAGCGCCGTTGAGAGCGTCCACAGAAAGGGCAGGATTGTGACCAGGCTCGCCAGCCCCAGCACCACGTACCAGAACAGGTTGCTCACCCAGACGGCGCGGTGGCGGCCCGTCCGCGAGGAAGGAACTGGCTTGGCGATCACGCGCATATCGGGACATCCCTTCTGTCTGCGGGAAACGGCATTCGCTTAATCTTCTTGCCGCTCGAGCAGGCGCACATTGATAATCGAGAAAGCCAGGGTGATCACCAGCAGCACCATCGCCACCGCCGAGGCATAGCCAACGTTCTGGAGCTTAAATGCCTGCTTCCAAAGGTAAAATACCACGGTCACACCGCTATTGAGCATACCGCCTGTGCCATTCGATAGCACGAAGATTTCATCGAAGACCTTTATGGCGCTCAACGTAGAAATCACGGCCACAAACACGATCGACGGGCGCAGGCCAGGAACGCTGATATACCAATGCTTTTGGATGTCGTTGCAGCCGTCGATCTTGGCTGCGTCGTACAGATCGTAGGAGATCGCCTGCAAGCCGGCCAGAAAGACAACCATGTAGTAGCCCACGCCCATCCAGGTGGTCATCATCATGGCGATCGGCAAGATGTAGCCTGGTTCGACCAAAAAGATGATTGGCTTGGCGATGATGCCAAGTTGCAGCAGCCAGCCGTTCACCGGGCCGCCGGTGCCGTCGAACAGGAATTGCCAGGCAATCCCAATCGCCACGCTGCCGGTGATCACGGGAATGTAGTAGAGCGCCCGAAACAGCCCGATGCCGCGTAGTTTGCGGTTCACCGCGATCGCAAGCATGATCGCCAGGACGATAATCAACGGCGTGACCAACAAGTAGGTGAACGAGTGCCGCAGCGACAGCCAAAACACCTTGTCGGAAAGCAAGCGTTGGTAGTTCTCCAGGCCCACCAGCTGCGGCGGCGAAAGGATGCTGTACTCAGTGAAGCTCAGATACGCGACGCTGACCAGCGGGTAGAGCGTAAAGATCGCCATTAGCGCGAGCGCCGGCAACAGAAATAGATAAGGCGTCAGCCGATTTCTTTGTTTGATGCCCATACGCAGCTTCTCCGATGTGATGGTTGAGGGGCGACACGGCAGCCGCCAGCAGCTGCCGTGTCGCCCATTCACCGGCGAGCACCCCTGGGTTACTTGATCAGCGCGTTGGCCTGTTCCACTGCGTCGGTCAGGGCCGTTTGCGGGTCGGCGTCGCCGAACAATGCCGCCTCGATGGCCTGTCGCACCACGTCGTTCACATCGGCCTGCTCGGGAATCTCCGGCAGAATGTTCTGCTGCTGCGAAATAATTCCCTCAGCCAATGGCCGAATCTGGTCTTCGATCGCCACTGGCTTCTGCGTAAAGTAGGCGTCCTCATAGGAAGCTGGTGTCGAGGGGAAGATTTGCACGATCTTCGCGAACTCAAGCATGCTTTGCGGGTTCGTGAAGAACGCCGCGAGAGCTGCCGAGGCCTGCGGGTACTCGGTGTTCTTACTCACCACGATCGACATCGACACTGGCGGCAGCGCCTCCGAGCGGCCCACTGCGCGCGGAACCATCGCGAGATAGCCGTAGAGACCAGGGTTGCTTTCACGCACGATCCGAATCAACTGCGGCCCAGTCACATAGAATGGCATTTGGCCGGTCGTGAAGCGCTCCAGCCCAACGCGATCCTCGGCGGCGTTGAGCAGCACAAGGTCCTTGTGAATTGCGCCGGCCTCGTTCAGATCGACGTAATCCTGCAACCATTGCACCGCCTCAGGCGAGTCGAAGGTGAACTCGCTGCCGCCCTCGTTCATCACCTCGACGCCACCCTCATAGGCCATGGTCTGCAACAAGTTATCGGTCGCCATGCGCAGGCCGCAGGGGATGTTGCTCTTCGCGTAAAAATCGAGGCAGAACTGCTTCTGCTCGTCGAAGGTCTTTGGCATCTGCTCCAATGTGTAGCCCGCAGCGCTGATCACCTGCGTGTTGACCAAGTAGGCGTCCACGGCCTGGTACCACGGCACCTGGTAGCTTGCGCCGCCCACGTCGGTCTGGTTGAACAAGGCCGGGTAGTACTGCTCCTGTGCGGCCTGCGGCAGCGCTTCGCTCATATTGACGAGCTGGTCTTTTTGCGCAAACTCTTGCACCCAGCCGGTTGGCACATTGACCACGTCGGGCGCGTTTCCGGCGGCGAGGCTGTTGCGGTACTCCTCCTGAAGCGTGGCCTGGCGATCTTCCCAGTTCACCGTCACGCCTGGGTAGGCCTCGTTGAAGCGCGCGATCGTCGCCTTGATGTAGTCGTCGAAGGTCGGCGAAAGGTAGAACGTCCAGAAGGTTATTTCGGCCCCCTGCTCGACCTCGGCGATCGCCATTTCGGAGTTTGGGCCAGGCGTGGGCGTCACCACAACCTCGACGGGTTGCTCGACCACTTGGGTCTGGACGACGACCTGCGTGACAACCTGCGGGCCGGAAGTTGGGGATTGGCTCGCGGAAGGTGCGCCGCCACACGAGCTGAGGAGCAGCGCAAAAGCGGTGGCAAGCAGGGGCAATGAGCGGATGCGGTTCACGTTCGTCATCGTAGTTCTCCTGTAAGAAGCGGTCAATCGGCGATCTGTACGGCATGAATGGCGCGCTGCGCGTGCGGCAATATCACCCCCTTTCAAGCGGTTGTAGCTCAAAATCTATCTCGAACGTCCGCCCCCAGGGCAACCGCACGCTGCCGGGGGCGATCTGGTAATGCGCCGCGAAAGGCAGGCGGGCCAGGAAGGCCTGAAGTCCCGCCTCGATCTGGGCAACCGTTGCGGCTACCGCCGCAGGTGTGCGAGGATCGTGGTAGCCCGTGGTTTCGCGGAGCTGCTCGCGGACTGTGGCACGCACCAGATGCTGATAGCCCCAGTCCTCGACAAACCGGTGTACGAGGAAGCGTGCCTGAGCGTCACGGCCAGCCGCTGAGTCGATCAGGCGTGCCGCAAAACTTTGGGCAACCACGCTGCCGATCGTGTTGCCAGCCGTATTCCAGGCTCCGTAGCTGGCAAGTGCGGCGAGGTCGACATGTTCGCGTAGCACATTCATGAGTGCCGGGTCTGCGCCATTCGGGTAGGCCACATCGGCCACGGCGACTGCCTGGCCCGTGGCGATTCGCGCGCGCAGCTCGTCGGCGAGCGTGGCCAGCGCGGGCAGGCGGCT
>JACMIM010000561.1 GCA_014381165.1 Roseiflexaceae bacterium | reverse complement strand
GTCGTGCGTTCTCATCGCGCACTTGCTGGTTCTCGGTTCGCAGGGCGGCGTTCTCAGCCGCAAGCTGCTCGATGATGTTCAGCAGTTGGCAAACGGCCTCGCGGGTTGCGGGGTCGGAGATGGCATCGAGATTGACGTCGGGAAGCTGCATACCAGGGAGTCTACCAGACCTCGGCCGGCCTGTCACCCCTCGCTCCAGCGATTATGGAGAGGATACAAACAAAAGCGTAACAAGAAACGGAAACACGCATGCAATTGCGAATGAACACTATCAGCAAGCAGTATCGTCAGGGCTTTTGGGGACTACGCGAGGTAAGCCTGGAGCTTGGGCCGGGCATTCTGGGGCTGCTGGGGCCAAATGGTGCTGGCAAATCAACGCTGATGCGTATTCTGGCGACGATCACAAAGCCAAGCAGTGGTACGGCAACATGGGGTGGAGTGGATATCGCTGCGCAACCCAATGCGTTGCGCAATGTGCTTGGCTACCTGCCACAGGATTTCGGCGTGTATCCACATCTGAACGCGATCGAGTTTCTTGAATATATGGCCGCGATCAAGGGAATTGAGGCCCGCACTGCGCGGCGGCGGATCGACGAATTGCTGGTGCTGACCAACCTCCACGATGCGGCCAAGCGACCATTAGGTGGGTATTCTGGTGGTATGCGCCAGCGCGTTGGTATTGCCCAGGCGCTGCTGAACGACCCCAAACTATTGATTGTCGATGAACCCACGGTCGGGCTTGATCCCGAGGAACGGGTGCGCTTCCGCAATCTCCTAACCGATCTTTCGGGCGAACGGATTATTATCCTGTCAACCCATATTGTTTCCGACATCGAGGCGACCGCTACCGAGGTTGCGTTGATGAATAAGGGCCGCATGCTGCTTCACGCCACCCCTGATCAGATTGTCCGCACCGCACAAGGCCAGGTTTGGGAATTCCTAATTCCACCCGAGGAACTTACCAGTGTGAAGCGGCAGGTGCTGATCACCAGCACGGTGCGGCGTAGCGACGGTATATTCGTGCGCGCGGTTGCGCCGAATGCGCCGCACACCAATGCACGCGCCGTCGAGCCAACCCTGGAAGATGCCTACCTGCTGCTTGTCGAGCGCGACCGAACCAGTACGGAACACACGAATGCTTCTGGCCGAATGTTGGCAGCGCAAGCCGGGTAGCTTTACAGTTGGGTAGCCATGTCCATCATTTTGGCAAATCTAATCACGAAGGAGGTATCGGCATGGTTCGCGTTCTGTATCATATTGTGCGCGCCGACTTTCTTGAGCGCATTCGCCGCTATCATTTCTTCGTCAGTCTGGCATTGCTGGCTGTGCTGGTGTATGTCTATCTACCGCCTGCCAATGCCGCCTACACTACGTTTATTGTTGGCAGCGTAGCCGAGGGCAGCACAGGGTATCGGGGTATTTACAACTCAGCGTGGGTTGGGAGCACGGTGGCAACGCTGACAACCACGTTCTTATCGCTGATCGGCTTCTTTTTGCTTAAAAACACCATCGAACGTGATACCGAAACCGGTGTTGGGCAAATCCTGGCCACAACGCCGTTGAGCAAGACGGCCTACACGGTTGGCAAATGGCTAAGCAATGTTGCTGTGCTTGGGGTCATGATCGGCGTAACCATCATCGTCGCACTGGGTATGCAGCTTGTGCGCGGCGAAGACCGCTCGATCAACCTATGGGCGCTTATCGCACCTTTTTTGCTATTGACTACACCAGCATTATTGGTGACCGCAGCACTGGCAGTCTTGTTTGAAACAGTGCAATTCCTGCGTAAAGGTTTGGGCAACATCCTGTATTTCATCCTCTGGATCACAGTAGTCAGTGTGAGCACACTTGTGAATGCGCCAGTGCTTGATCTGCTTGGAATCAGCGTGCTTACTCCAGCTATGGAAGCGAGCGTTCACACAGCAGTGCCGTCATTCACTGGCAGTGGTATTTCAACTGGTATTGCCGTTATTGGCGGGAATTTGCATACATTTGTGTGGGATGGCCCAACCTGGAACGGTGCAACGGTGTTGTGGCGTTGCGAGTGGCTGCTAGTTGCGATTGCACTGGCAGTGTTTGCCGCACTGCCATTCAATCGGTTTGACACAACACATGCACTGCGCAGAAAGAACAGCCAGCTAAGTGAAGCCATGCCTGTGCCTGTCATTATTGAACAGCCTATTGTTGTTCCTAACGTACGATTGACACTTTCACCAGTGCAACCTGCCCGCTCGGTGTTTGGCCGCGTGCTTGGCGCAGAACTGCGCCTGCTGCTGAAACGTGCGCCGCTGTGGTGGTTGTTTGGGCTTGGTGCGTTGGTTGTTGCTGCGCTTTTTGTACCGCTTGACGCAAGTCGACACTACCTGGCCGCTATCTCGCTGATCTGGCCGGTGCTGGTGTGGTCGGAGATGGGCGGGCGCGAACGAATGTACCGCACCGAACAGATTGTATTCTCAGCAGCATTTCCGGTACGCCGCCAACTTCCAGCAGCGTGGATCGCAGGTGTGATCGTCGCCCTGGCTGCGGTTAGCGGTGTGCTTGTGCGGCTATGCCTGGCTGGCGACATTGCAGGCATGCTGGCACTTTGTGTGGGGGCGCTGTTTGTGCCAGCCCTGGCGCTGGCAACCGGTGTGTGGGGCGGGTCGGGGAAGATATTTCAGGTTGTGTATTTGTTGCTGTGGTATGTTGGGGTCTTGCAGGGCTTACGCTGGCTCGATTTCGCGGGCGTGACTGCCGAAAACGCTGCGGTGAGCATTCCGGTGTATTTCGGCGCGGTTTTGGTTTTGTTAGCGTTGAGCGCACTTGGGCGGCACCAGCAACGCTTGGAATAAATTATGACAATACGAGACAGCAGATCAGCAGCGCGGACAGCCTCCATATGGCATGAACAGGGTTCAACACAGCGGCCTGGCGGATCAATCTGGCGCGAACCAGGCATCGTGACCACCGTACTGGTCGTGCTCGTGCTTTTCGGGGCACTTCTGGCAATGCTGGGCTTTGTGGGTCGGGCCATGTACCAGAATTACCTGATACCAGAAGCCGCTGGCGGTAATCCAGCAGTCTTTGGCGCGGCTGCCGTGCTGCTGTTCTTTTTCACGCTTTTGGCCAGGGGCGTCGTTGCTCACGTGCGTAGTGCCTGGTTGCGTGGTGTCCCACCAACGATGCTACGCACTGGCGACTATGCAAACGAAGGCATAGATGACCGATTGCACAACCTGCTTCAAGATGGTGAGCGGGTTTTATGGGCACGGCGTCTCAATCCTACACGACGGCTGGCCGGTGGGGCTGAGTTGCTGACCTCGCAACGAGCACTGCAGCTGGTGGGTAGCCATGTCACAACGATCCGCTGGAACGAGGCCAGCCGGGTGACATGGAGCCTGAGCCGTCAAGGCGCAGACCATGTGGTGATTGTTGGCCCACCTCAGCGCGGAAGCCTGGCTGATCAGCCAACCCGAATTGCGCTCAATGGCTGCCATGATCAAGCAGCAGTCGCAGCGGCCCTACAGCTGGTGCTTGCTGCACCAGCGGCGGGCAGGTTGGCAGTGGCAGCGCCAATACCTGCCGGATGGGAAGCTACCCTTGGCAAGGTGCTGGTCGAGGGCGAGCAGTTAACCTGGGCAGGCCGCCCACAACGGTTCTATCGTCTGGTTCTGCTTGATCGGCTTGCCATGCTGCGCGATTTCAATCACCTATCGGCTCTTAGTATGCTGTCGCTGATTGCCATGGTTGGCTTGCCAGTGTTGCTATCTTTCGGTTCTGCTGCCAGTTTGACCGCGCCAATCGAGCTGATCTGGGGCGCGTGGCTGTTTGCAGTCGTCTGTTTTTACGTGCGGCCAGGTGGGCCAGCGCCAGACTATCTGATCACCGACCGGCGGGCCTTGCAGATGCAGGCAAGCCGCCTGACAGGCCGAATCAAGCTTGCGTGCTATCGGCACCTTGATCCTGACGTGTTGCGCATACAGCCGCCAATGCTCGCGGCGTGGCTGCCGGGTGGTGTCAACCTCGTACTGGCAGTCGAGCGCAACACAATCAGCCAGATCGAGGTAGCATTCCGCGATCTGGCTCCATGCGAGGCTGCCAGCGCTTGGTCGCTCTTGCAGCGTCCTGGGCCTGGCCAGCGAACTGAACCTGGGCGTATGCCGGTGACACGTTGGGAAAGTCAGTTTGCACCAAAAGCGGCTGCACGGGTCAAGGCGCTTCTGGGCAAAAATGAACAGGTGCTGTGGGTCGGCGAGGCGCGTGTCATCGACGCAGAACAGTTATTCGGCTTGCGTACGTATGTGCTCACGAATCAACGCGCGATTGTTTCAACACAGGAACCACTTCTTCGCGCCAACAAATCACTGCGCTGGGAGCAGATCAGGCGGGTGAAGATTGAGCAGTGCTCCAATGGAACGGGCACGGTTAGCTTTGTGATACCGACAACACGGGTGAACAGTGCCGATCACATAGCTCTATTCCGCCATTGCCCGCAGATCGGCACGGTACGGCGGCTGATCGAGCAGCAACTGCTTGGTGAAATCACGGCTGGCACGAACGGATCAAGCGGCATTGAAGGGGTGCGAACAGCACTGTTAGGTTCACATGTGCCCGAGGAGTGGCGAGCAAAGGTGGCCGCTGCTTTGCTACCCGGCGAACATGCGCACTGGATCGGGCGAGCCGACTCGCGGGTCATTCGCTTTACGTGGTGGTATGGATTGGTCTCCGGGGTTGCGATTGCTGCCGTGATTGCCACGATTGCATTCTTCGCCGGAAACAGGCTGTTGATCGGCGCAATGGTTGCAGGCGCGGCGCTTATGACCTGGGGTGTTCAGATTGCGATCAGCCGCATGGTCAACCTTGCGTATGTTGTCACCAACAAGCGCGCGCTGCAAGTCGGTGAAATGGACAGCACACAGCGGCATGCGATCGAATTCTACCCCGGCATGAAGCGAGCACGCATCTGGTCGTCAATCACTGCTGGCTATGACCAATTGCGCCATGCAGGGCCAGGATGTGCTGACATCCACCTCAGCGATCACGACGTCAAGAATAAGCAGGCTGGCGCGCTGGCCTGCTTTATCGCTGTGCCACGCGACGAAGTTGCCACAGCAACGAGACTGCTGAAGGCGGCCTATGGCGAGCCAAACGACCAGGGCGCGCAAGACACCATAGAAGCCGACAAGCCAACCCAAAAGTGGCAAGAAAAATCCGCCGCCCTGAGTCCATCCACCTCCGCAGTCAAACTCGCAATCGGCCAGTGGTCATCGTGGCACTGGATTGTGCTGGCCATCTTCGGGCTGACGCTCAGTGGTGGCCTGGCATTCGCAGCCGTGTTTGTCGAGCGACACTGGCTGGCGCTTGCCGTGCTTGGGGTTGGCGTGTTACTGGCCGTCCCCCAACTTTGGCGACACGGGGTCGTGCTGGCGCGCGGGCTTGCCAGCTCAGTCGCGCTTGAACAACTACCACTGACCCTGGGCCAGAGCAGCTATGCCAACGTTTCGGTGCGTGGTCGGGGCACGCTTCAGACCTTGCGGGTTGCGCTGGTATGCCGTGGCCGTATTCGCGATGGCCAAAGCGTCACCGAGCGCGTGCTGCACGAAGAGATACTGGCCGAGGTCGAACAGCTTCAACTACGGCCAGATGCACCATGGCAAGACACCTTTGAGCTTGCTATCCCAGCGGACGCGCCATACAGCCGGGTGCCAGAAGGCAGCGTGGTCATGCGGCGCAGCGATTGGCGCGACGGCTACACCAGCACACGTTCGTTCCGCAGGGTACGCACGCATGGCAGAACCGAGTGGCGAGAACTCGGTTATGGCGAAGTGGATTTTGAGTGGGTGACGTGGACAATCGAGGTGCAAGCCAATGGTGGCTGGGGCGCACGTTGGGTAGCCTTCACGCACCGCTATCCATTCCAAGTTGTAGCCAGTTCGCCAATTCAAGCGCGTGCTGAATAGGGTCGATCGCCCCTGCGCTCCGCCCAACGACCGAGCAGCCTCAGCCGCAAGACTGATCTTGCGCCAGGCGCGACGGGCCATGGTTGAAATGTTAAGTTTGAAGCTCCTGTGCCTGCTATGGTAACGCCAGGAAACATATATCGCAACGCTAAGGAGTTTGTATGAACATCCGCCTCCCGCTCGCCCTGACGCTGCTCGCCCTATTGCTGTTCACGCTTGTTGGTTGTGGGAACAGCGCCCCGGCAACACTTGCGGTCATCCCAATCTATACCGATGCAACCGAACTTAAGCCCGGCGAAAGCGCTGTGGCCGATACGCTTGTGGAAAATATGAAGCAGAACCAGGCCTTGACCGGGCAGCTTGGCGTCAACGCAACAATCGAGCAGAAGGCATTCACTATGCCAGCTGGTGCCACCTGGGACGACGTAAAGAAGTTCTACGACGAGAATTTAACCAGCAGCGGCTGGTCGAGCAATAGCATGATCAGCAATGTCATGGCGCAGACCAATGCCGCCAACGACCAGTTCCAACTGGCCAACTGGCAAAAAAATAAGCAGAACCTGAGCGTCATCATGATTGCGGATCCGACGAATGAAGGCGCGAAAATGCTGATTGTGTCGCTGGCATCAGCATAAACAAGGCGAGCGCGAACCCACAGGACATGCGGAACGAAGATGCTTGTATGTGCTTCGTTCCGCATTTTTGCGCTTTTTTACCTGATTTGCTTCTCTTTCTCCATGCCTAAGGAGTTTCACATGTCGCATTCTCAACGTCCGTTACTGCTGGTCTGCATCTGCATTGCGCTGCTGCTGGGCCTGCTACCCGCTGCACCCGCCCGCGCCATTGGGGCAATCGTTGTTTCCTCGCTGAAGGACAGCGACAGCCCGAATGCAGATTCGTGTACACTGCGCGAGGCCTTGCAGGCGATTGCAAATGCAAAAATCGCCGGGCAGGCCCAGAGCTACCACGAGTGCGCCTCTGCTGATCCGTCGATCAATGTCATCACATTCGGCGTTGCGGGAACGATCAAGCTGAATAGCACCCTGCCCGATATCACCAGCAATATCACCATGACCGGGCCAGCAATTATTGATGGCAACAACAATGTGATTTTTCGTGTTTCGGCTGACACGGCAATCTTTAATTTCGCCGCGCTGACCCTGACAAAGGGCAATCCGGCCCTGCTGGTAACGGCCACCTCGCCGGTGATCAACATCGCGGGCAGCAGCTTTACTGACAATGCCAACGACCACGGCAGCGGCGGCGCGATCGACGGGCGCGGCAAGATCAATATCGCAGGCACGAACTTCACCGCCAATTCAGCGGTCGAGACCGGCGGCGCGATCCATACCAGCGGCACCGATGTGCTCAATATTGCGGGCAGTGTATTTAATGGCAACGTTGCCAAACGGAGTGGCGGCGCGGTATTCACACAAGCGCCAGCCAACATCGTTGACACGCTGTTCAATGGCAATATTGCCAAGGGCGAAGACCCCGACCGCGACGGCGACGACGATGCGTTCGATGACTACACAGGCCTGGGTGGCGGGGCGCTCTACAGTGCCAATGACGGCACGGACGGGCGCAAGCTCAAGCTGACCCGTGTTGTTTTCAATGGCAATCTGAGCCCGAAAGGCAACGGCGGCGCGCTGTTCAATGCCGCAGCTGCGCAGGCCGAGATCGGGCAAAGCTCGTTCAATGGCAACCTTGCCGGGACGCCGCCAAGCACGAATCGCCAAGGCGGCGCGATCAACAACCTGAACGGCAAGCTTACTATCAGCGGGAGTGTGTTGCTCAACAATGGTGTGGTTGGCGACGGCGGCGGGATTGCCAACGACCGTGGCGGCAACCTTACGCTGGCAAATGTGGAGTTGACGGCCAACGCAGCTACTGGTACAGGGGGCGGTCTACGCAATGCCAACACCCAGCAGGGGAGCAATATCCGCCCACAGGCAACGCTGCTGAATAGCACGCTCAACCTAAATGTTGCGCCCGGTGGCGGCGGCGGCATCTTCAACCAGAATGGGCCCGCTGCTGGGCTGACCCTGGGCAATACCATTGTTGCCGGCAGCGACGGAGGCGGGCTAGGTGGCAATTGTGCGGGCGGGGCTTTGACCTCGCAGGGTCATAATCTTGATAGTGGCACAAGCTGTGGCCTTGTCGGCAGCGCCGACCTGAGCAGCGCTGACGCGAAGCTCCAGGTGCCATCGCTGAACGGCGGCCCACTGGCGGCACTGCTCACGCAGAAAATCGGCGCGGGCAGCGCCGCCGCCGACGCAGGCGACAACGCCATCTGCGCCGCCGAACCCGTGAACAACCAGGATGTACGCGGCAGCACGCGGCCAAAAGGC
>JACMIM010000560.1 GCA_014381165.1 Roseiflexaceae bacterium | reverse complement strand
GAGATCATGCAGGTCAAGGGCACAGTAAACCGTATTGAGCTGATCGGCTGGCTGGGGATGGATCCGGAGTTGCGCTTTGTCCCGTCCGGCGTGGCGGTGTGCAGCTTCCGCGTCGCAACAAAGCGCTACGTCGGGCGGACGGATGCCGGCGAGCGCATTGTCGAGACGGACTGGCTGCCGGTGGAGGTTTGGGATCGCACGGCGGAGCTGTGCGGCCAGTACTTGCACAAGGGCAGCCGCGTGCGGGTGGCCGGCCATCTGGAAAGCCAGTCGTGGGAGGACAAGAAGACCGGCGAGCGCCGCTTTAAGCTGCTTGTCCGTGCCGAGGATGTTTTGTTCCTCGACGCCAAAGCGGAGACTCAGCAGCCCACCGATGCGGTCGAAGACGCCCGCGAAGAGGTCGCCGAGGATCTGCCGTTCTAACACGGCTGACCGTCACACGCACGCGGGGCGCTGCCTACCAAGGCAGCGCCCCGCTTGCGTATTGGTGTGGTGATTTCAAACACCTGATGACGTGAGGATGCTCTATGCTATTGAAGTGACGCATACGTGTTTCGTTTTTGGTGCAAAGCACCGACCAACGAAACAAAAAAGAGAGATGTTCCATTCCGCCGCAGGCTGAAGTCGCCAACCGCGTAAGTCCTAGCTATGATCGTTAGCGCCGGGGAGCCTGCTAGAATGTGGTACTCTGTGCAGCAGAACGAATACGTGTGGAGCACCTATGAGCAAGCGAAGAGACATACCCGCTGCGGGCGCGCGTTCGCGGCGACCAAATACCGCCGTCCAGGCGCTACTGCTTCTGGCAGGCACTGGGCTAGCAGCGGCGGCGGCGGGCATCGCCTACAGTGCATTCGCACTGCCAAAGCAGCTGGAGTTGCCGAACGCTGTCTCGGGCGAGCGACGCGAGGTGAACGGGCGGGCTGGGCGTTTGAGCTACTATGTGGCTGGCCAGGGCGCGCCGCTGCTGCTCATCCACAGTATCAACGCCGCCACATCGGCCTACGAGACGCGCCCGCTGTTCGAGCACTACCGTGCCACGCGCAAAGTCTACACGATCGATCTGCCGGGCTTTGGCTTTTCGCAGCGCGGCGATCGCGAGTACACGCCGCGCCTGTATGCCAACGCCATTCTGGATTTGGTCGAGCGCATACGCGGCGAGAACCCCGGCCAGCAGGTCGATGCCCTGGCGCTTTCGTTAAGTTGTGAGTTCTTGGCCCGCGCCGCCAGCCAGCGGCCCGATCACTTCCGCACATTGGCATTGATCTCGCCGACTGCGTTCAGCAAGGGTGCGCGCTTCTACGAGCCGCCCGGTACTACTCTGGGCACCCCAACGGTGGCAAGGCTGCTCAAACAGCCGCTGTGGGCGCGTGCGCTCTTCGAGGGGTTAAACAGCCGGGCCAGCCAGCGCTACTTCACCCAGCGCACCTTTGGCTCTAAGAATGTCGACGAGGGCTTGCTTGCGTATGAGTACCTGACGGCGCACCAGCCAGGAGCTGAGTTCGCGGCGCTGACGTTTCTTTCTGGCGTGCTGTTCAGCGCCGATATCGATGCGGTGTACGACCGGCTGGCGCTGCCGGTCTGGCTGGCCCACGGGGTGCGCGGCGATTTTCAGGACTATGGCGGTGTCGCCAAGGTGTTGAACCGGCCTAATTGGTCGGTTGCGACCTTTCAGAGTGGCGCACTACCGCAATTCGAGACGCTGGACGAACTGATAGCCGGGTATGATGCGTTCTTGCAGGCGGCAGCTGATGCGCGGGAAGCGGAAGGCGCACGAGTCGGCGCGACGGTATAGCCTCCGTCTCGTCAGATGTTCAAGCAAAAGCGCTCAGGTTCAATGACCTGAGCGCTTTTTGTTAGGCACTTGACGGCAGCTTCTAGCCGTGATATTCTAACAGTGTTAGAAATTATAACAGTGTTAGAAAGAGGTGGTGATGGACACACGGCGTGACCGGCAGCGCGCGGCGCTGACCAGCGAGATCAAATCGACGGCGCAGCGGCTCATGGCCGAGCACGGCACCGCCGGCGTCTCGCTTCGGCTGATCGCGCGCGAGCTTGGCATGAGTGCGCCATCGCTATACCACTACTACGCCAGTTATGATGCGCTGATCACCGCGCTGCTTGTTGACGCATTCAATGCGCTTGCCGACGAGCTGGAGCGACATACGGAGGGGCAGCTACCCGCAGCGCAGCGCGTGCTGAACGTGACACTTGCCTTCCGCAGCTGGGCGTTACGCCACCCAATCGACTTTCAGTTGATCTATGGCAATCCAATTCCCGGCTACCAAGCCCCGCGCGAGCTGACGGTGCCTGCGGTGGTGCGCAGCTACACCATTATTGCGCAGTTGCTGGAGGCGGCACTTGCTGGCAGCGAGCAACACGGCACCGCAGAGTTCAGTTGCATTCCTGAGACGGTCGCCGCGCATCTAGCGCAGATGAAACAGGAGAACAGCTATGACATTTCGAGCTACGTGCTCCACGCGACACTTGTGCTCTGGACGCGCATGTATGGCTGCGTGATGCTGGAGCTCTACAACCACTTGCAGGCCTCGGTCGGCGATACCGATGCGTTCTACCGCGCCCAGATGATCCAGTCGCTCCGCGCGGTGGGTGTGGAATTAGCGAGTCCGTAGTGTAGATTTCCCTTGCCCCTTGTCCTGTTGATTGTCATCTTTCGGCAGCCTCCCGGTGCGGAAGGCGGGATTTGTGTACGTAAAAATCGCCTGTGGGCGAAAAGGAGTTTGTCATGACGGGTACTAATGAGCTTCATGTGGTGTTTGGAACGGGGCCGGTCGGCCGGGCGGTGATCGACGCGCTGGCGCGGCGGGGCAAACGGGTACGTGCGGTCAACCGGCGCGGTGTGGCCGTGGAGGCGCTTGGCGTCGAGACGGTTGCCGGCGACGCCAGCGACGCGGCGACGACGACGCGGTTGAGCGAAGGCGCAATGGTGGTGTACAACTGCACCAACCCGCCATACACGCAATGGCCGGAGCTATTTCCAGCGCTCAACCGTGGCGTGCTGGCCGGCGCAGCGGCTGCGGGCGCAAAGCTGGTGGTGATGGACAATCTGTACATGTACGGCCCGACCGGCGGACGCCCGCTGACCGAAGACTTGCCCTACGCCGCCAAAACCCGTAAGGGCCGCGTGCGCGCCCAGATGGCCCGCGAACTGCTGGACGCCCACGCGCGCGGGGATGTGCGCGTGGCGATCGGGCGGGCCTCGGATTTCTTCGGGCCAGGCGTGCGCGATTCCTCGTTTGGCGAGCGCGTGTTCGAGCCGGCGCTGGCTGGCAAGCCGGTTCAGTTGATCGGCAAGCCCGACCTGCCGCATACCGCCAGTTACGTGCCCGATATCGGCGAGGCACTGGTGACACTGGGCGAGCACGATACGGCGCTTGGCCGGGCCTGGCATCTGCCCGCCGCCGAGACACTCTCGACACGGGCGTTCGTCGAGCGGGTATTTGCGGCGGCAGGGCAGAAGCCGCAGGTGCAGGTCGCGCCGGTGTTGCTGCTGCGCGCGATCGGCCTGTTCAACCCAATGTTGCGCGAGGTGGCCGAGATGGGTTATGAGTTCGAGGAGCCGTTTATTCTCGACCATAGTGCGTTCGCGCAGAGCTTCGGCGCACACGTCACACCATTGGATACCGCAATTGCGGCGACCATGAATTGGTACCGCAGCCAGCCGCCGCACGCGGCAGAGCATGCGAAGTGATGACCACTGATATGACGCTATTTGGCTTTGGCCTGCGCTGGATGGTCACATTTCTTGGCTTTCCTCTGGGCGGCGCGGCAGCTTACGCTCTGGTGCGGTCGGTCGACACGCCGTTGCGTGGGCTACTGGGCGGGCTGATCGCCGGGGCAATCCTTGGGCTCGCGCAGTGGCT
>JACMIM010000559.1 GCA_014381165.1 Roseiflexaceae bacterium | reverse complement strand
GCGACTGGAGCTTTTCGGCAAAAACGGTGGGCGCAACAACAAGCTCCTCTGGGAGACGATAGACGAACTAAAATCGGACCGCTGGATTTTGGGCCACCGCGTTGGCGCGCACCACATGACCATTACTATCGACACTGACCACACCATCTTGAATCTGGGCGACCAGCACGTCTAGAAACTGGCCGTGCCGAGCGGCAAGCTGTTGCGCCTGCTCGTTCGCCAGGGCCAGGGCCTGTTTCTCCTGCGCAAGTTGTGCCTGTATCGCAGATTCCTGAGCGAGCCGACGCAAAAGAGCCGCGTTCGCACCGCGTAGTGGCAGAAGGATCAAGGCCAAAGCCACCACCGAGAAACTCGCGACGACCACACCAAGCGCTGCTGGCGTGACCGGCGGTGGCGGCACCTGGAGCAATACCGGCAGCATGCTCCGGCTAGCCAGCGCCACCAGAACGATTGTCAGCACAGCAGTCAGGAACACCGCGTTGCGACCGAGCAGCAGTAGCGCGATCGCGATCGGCAACAGCGCTGCGGGAAGCAGTGCCACGGTGTGGCTTGGCGAAAGCGCAAGCCCAATGCCCAGCCACACAAGGCTGAACAGCACCACCAGCCAGCCACTCACGGCAAATTTCTCGAAACGGCTACAGGTATAGGCCAGCAGCATCCACGCAGCACTGGCAAGCAGTGCTATCGTCGGCGGTTGCACAAGCCTCAGATTCCAACCTGGCTGATTCAGCAGGGTAGCAAAGGCCAGCGCCCCTAGGACGAGCGCGGTAAACAGTAAGAGGCGGTCTAGCCACTTGTGGCGTTTAGGCCAATCCGTATCGATGAGTTGGCTGAACATGGGGCGCGTCTCGTGCATAGCGTCGTTCCGCATTCTGTACACGCCTGATGCTATTCTTTGGTAGAGCGTGAGTATTATAGCATAGGGGTTTGCGGCAGAATAGCAGCTAGCAGCCAGATTCAGCTAGTTTGACAATATTGTGAACTACGCGCTGGCTGTTTGTTCACAATGCGTTATGTCGCGCCCAATAGCTCGCTTGCAGCGGCGCTGCTTTGGCCTGGATCGACAGCTAATGGCAGCAGCAGTGTAAACGTGCTGCCCTGACCAGGCGTACTTTCGACCAGTACCTGGCCGCCGTGCGCCTCGACGATCCACTTCACAATCGGCAGGCCAAGGCCTGCGCCACCGCGCACTCGCGAGCGCGCCCGATCAGCCCGGTAGAAGCGTTCGAAGATATGTGGCAGATCCTCGGGGCTGATGCCAGTGCCAGTATCCACCACACTGAGGACAGCCTGCTCGCCCTGCCGGGCCACATTCAGTGTGACACTACCGCCCGGCGACGTGTGCTGGATGGCGTTTGCGGCGAGGTTGAGTAAGGCCTGCTTTATCCGATCGCGGTCGCCTGTGACGGTCAACGCGTCCTCGTGGCCGAGCCGCAACTGCACGCCATTGGTCAGTGTACGCAGCTCGCGGTAGACCTCCAACAGCAGCGAATCGACTTCAACTGGCTCGCGGTGCAGCTGCATGTTGCCCTCGCTCTGAGCCAGCAGTAGCAAATCGTTGACCATGCGGATCAGCCGACTGACCTCGCTGCGCATGTCGCCAATCGATTCCGCTAGCAGTTGCGGGTCGCGGGCAGCGCCACGGTCGAGCACTTCAAGATTGCCACGCATAGCAGCGAGCGGCGTGCGCAGTTCATGCGAGACATCGGCCAGAAAGCGACGCTGCGTATCGAACTGCTGCTCCAGCCGGGCCAACATATCATTGATCGTAACCGTCAGGTGCTGTAGCTCATCTTGCGCAGCAGGCACAGGGACGCGCCGGCTCAAGTCTTCAGCTTTGACAATGCTCTGGGTGGTCGCCGCGATCTGCACGATCGGCGAAAAGGCGGCACGGGTCAGCCAAGCGCCACCACTGCCAGCCACCAGAATAACAAACCCGCCGCCGCCGATCAGCGCCAGGGCCAGCAGCCGCAGCGCCTCGTCGGTTTCCTCCAGCGGGCGCGCGATCTGGAGTGCGCCGACGATCGCGCCATTCAGCTGCAAGGGCAACATCGTTTCGCGCAGCCGGTGGCTGTCGATCACAATGGTGTGATGACTGATCTTACCCGCGAATGCGCTATACAGCATGGCTGGGTCGGCGCTGATCGGATGGGACATGTTCGTGACCGGCGCGCTCATAATGCCAGTCTGCGGCGTTAGGTGAACCTGGACGATCGTGCGGGCAAACAGCAATCGATCAATCGAGGGCGGTTCCAGCAGCTGAAGCCGCATCTCACCACTGGTCATAGTGGTGGTGTCGCGGTTGCGCTGCTGGAAATCCTTCTGAATGCTATAGGCCGCCTTGCCCAATTCAGCATCGATATTGCTGATCAACGCTTGGCGCACAAGCAAATACAGGCCAATGTCGAGGACAATCAGCGCAAACGCGAAGAAACTTATATAGGAGATTGTAAGTCGTCGTCGGATTGACATGATGTTGTGTGTTGCAAGGCGAATGGCGCGGTACGAACCACAAGCTACATTATACCAGCCGTCCTTTCAGCGGGGGTGAGAGAAGCGTGAGACGGTGGTATACTACCGGTATGATCGGTACCGAAACCAAATCTGTGGCGCTGATGCGGCGCGGTGAGCTGGCGTACACCAGCGCGTGGGAGCTCCAGCGTGAGCTTGTGGGCCAACGCTCGGCGGGGCAGATCAGCGACACGCTGCTGCTGCTGGCGCACCCGCACACCTACACGCTTGGGCGGGCCACCAAGGCTGGGCACATTCTCGTTGGCGACGATCTGCTGGCGCAACAAGGCGTGGCCGTGGTCGAATCCGACCGGGGCGGCGACATCACCTACCACGGGCCAGGCCAGATCGTCGGCTACCCGATTCTGAAGCTTTCGCGCCACGGCGGCGATCTCATCCGCTACCTACGCATGATCGAAGACGTGATCATTTGTGTGTTAGGCGATTATGGCATTGGCGGCGGGCGAATTGCGGGGCTGACCGGCGTGTGGGTGGGCGATGCTAAAGTCTGCGCAATCGGCGTGAAGTTGAGCGCCAGCGGCATCACCCACCACGGCTTTGCCCTGAATGTATCCACCGATCTGCGCTTCTTCGATCAGATTATCCCCTGCGGTATCGTGGGTAAACGTGTCACCTCGCTCGAACGGCTGCTCGGCAGCGCCCCGCCGCACGAGGACGTGACGGCGCGCGTCGTGCGGGCGTTTGGCACGGTGTTTGGGGTGGCGGTCGAATGATTGTGTTATACTTTACACACTGTTTATTAGCCTGAAAGGTCACGTTTATGGCCGATTTTATACCGCTAACTCCCGTTGGCGCTGCGACTGAGCCAGCCGTTCCGCCTACGCCGCGCGCACGCCGCCCGGAGTGGCTGCGCGCACGCGCCCCCGCTGGCGAGAACTACGAGGACGTGCGCGCCCTGATGCGCGAGAAGCGCCTGCACACCGTCTGCGAGGAAGCGCACTGCCCAAACATCGGCGAGTGCTGGAATCATCGCACAGCGACTTTTCTGCTGCTGGGCGAGGTTTGCACGCGCGGCTGCCGCTACTGCGCAATTGCCAAAGGCAAGCCTGGCGCGATCGACGAACAGGAACCCGACCGGATCGCCGATGCAGTCGAGCATCTGCGGCTCAAGCATGCTGTGCTGACGGCGGTGAACCGCGACGACCAAGAAGATGGCGGCGCGCATATCTTCGCCGCCTCGATCCACAAGATTCGCGAACGCCTGCCAGAATGCCGCATCGAGGTGCTCATCCCAGATTTCGATGGCAACTGGGATGCGCTGGCCATGGTCATGGATGCGCGCCCAGACGTGCTCAACCATAACATCGAAACGGTGCCGCGCCTGTTCCGGCGCTTCCGTCCACGCGCTAGCTTCTACCAATCGGTCGAGCTATTGCGGCGGGCGCGCGAGCTTGGTGGGGCCGCGATGGTCACTAAAAGCGGGATTATGGTCGGCGCGGGCGAGCGCAACGAGGAAGTGATCGAGGTCATGGACGACCTGCGGCGTGCCGATGTGGACGTGATGACGATCGGGCAGTACCTGGCCCCCTCGGTCACGCACTGGCCGATCGACCGCTATGTCACGCCGAGCGAGTTCCAGATGTTCAAGGCTGAGGGCCTGACGCGCGGCTTCCGCCATGTCGAAAGCGGCCCGCTGGTGCGCTCGAGCTACCACGCCCACGAGCACGTGCCGACGAAGTAGCGCGAAGATAGAGAACAGAGAATAAAGAACAGAGAACAAAGAACAGAGGACAGAGGACAGAGAATAAAGGGTGTTCGTACCGCTTTGTTTTTTGTTCTCTGTTCTTTGTTCTCGATTTGACAGGCATCCTGCTCCATGCTACAATCGCCTACGTTGAAACTGAACGGGCGTATAGCTCAGCTGGTTAGAGCGCGATCCTGATAAGATCGAGGTCGGTGGTTCGAGTCCACCTACGCCCACCAACGCCTGTGGGGCAATAGCTCAGTTGGGAGAGCGGCTGCTTTGCAAGCAGCAGGTCTGCGGTTCGATCCCGCATTGCTCCACCAGTCCCCACGCGGCACCGCGCCAAACGGTGCCGCTTTTTTGCGTCCGCCGAGCTTTATAATGTTCCACCCTCCCCTACTTCGCCGTCGGCAATCAGCGACACCAGCCCACCGGCTAGTTGGGCGTCTACTGATTCTCCCATTCCTTGATCGCCCGCTCAACCTGTTCATATGCCCCGGTGTTACCTTGCCGAAGATACAGATCTGCGGCAATCTTCCAATCTGTAACTGCTGCCTTTGCCTGACCAGTCTCGACATACGAACGCCCACGATTATTGTAGCCATTTGGTTCAGAGGGCACGGCAGTAATATAGACTGTGTAATCCTCGATTGCTTTTTGGTACTCACCAAGATAATGGTAGGCTCGACCACGCGTATAGTTGGCGCAGAACCAGTTTGGATCAAGTTCGAGCGCGTAAGAAGTATCCTCGACAGCACCTTGGTAGTCGGCTAAACCAATTTTAGCCGTGCCCCGTTCGCAAAAAGCTTTTGGGAAATCGGGCCGCAGCGCGATCGCTTGCGAGAAATCGTCAACCGCCGCCTGATACTCCTTCAGTTGTATGCGGGTGTACCCACGGTTGAACCAGGCGTCGGTGTAGGGCGGATGAATCTGTAGTGCCATGCTGTAGTCTTCGACGGCATCTTCTAACCGACCCAATTTCTGTAGCAAATTACCGCGATTGTAATAGGCAAAGTCGAAATCCGGCTTATACTGAACCGCTCGGCTATAGTCCAGAATCGCAGCATTTGTCTCGCCACGATTCGTGTACGCAACCCCGCGTGAATAGTAGGCCTGGGCAAAGGTTTCATCGAATTGAATTGCCAGGGCATAGCCTTTCAGCGCCTCATCCTCATTACCCAGCGAGGATTGAATACGCGCGTCGTGATAGGCGATCTTCGCCGGGTTCGGGTCAAGCTTCTGACCCTGGTTGAAGTCGAGCAGGCCACCATCAAGATCGCCCATTTTTATACGCAGGTCGCCCCGAAAATAATAGGCATCCGCATCGCGTGGTTCAATCTCGAGCGCGGCAGTGTAATCATCAATCGCCGCTTGATAATCTTCGTCAAGACGCTCGCGCCTGAGGCCACGCTCAACAAGGTCGGCGCTGCTCAACATAAGCACCGCAGGCGCTACATCTGCGGGCGCAGTGGCGGCTGGTTCAACTGCTGTCAGTGGCGGCAACATAGGCGCTGGCGGTTGAGTGGGAACCGATGTTGGTGCGCGCGTCGGCGTTGAAGCGGAGCGGGTGGAGGCGACAGCAGGCAAAGCTATGGTCGCCGTGGCAAGAAACACGGTTGTCGTTACGCCACCCGCGATATTCTGGCTCGTATCTGGTTGAGAAGTAGCTTGCCAGGCGCGAACACCGACCATCGTCGCGGCGGCGATCAGTACAATGAAACATACGCCAATCGTACCAAGCAGCCAGGGCGAATGCTGGAGCGACACTGGTGCGGCAGTTTTGGTGGACTGAAGCACCCTGTCGCGTATGGTTGCCGGGAGCGGTGAAAGTTCTATTGTTTCGGTTGTGACAGCGGAAACTGGCACTGGCGGTAACGGCAACGGTGAAATTGATGGGACGTTCGGCAGCAGCGCGAGTCCGCGAGCCGCAGCCGGATGGCTGGGTTGGATTTGTATAGCCTGCTCCAAACAATACCGGCGCTCGCTGTCGCTTGTCACCGCTCCCGAAAGCCAGAGCCATGCCGCAGCATCGCCAGGGTCGAGCAAAAGCGACTGAATGAGTAGCGCTCGGGCCTCTATTTTTTGACCGCTGCGAACAGCTGCAATACCTTGTTCGCTCAGAGTGGGTTCGTGAAATCCGGCGGGCTGTGATGTAGTCAAGGGTTGCACCTTTTGTGGCATGAAACAACCGCCATAACGAATATGTTGCGTTATGCCTAGCAAAGCGCGGCGTTATGCTTACCAGTTTAGCATATCATCGGTTGTACTACGAATTCGATCAACATCTGCGTACTACAGCGCTGCAACCATATGCGATGATGCATTACACCACTATAGCAATCCTGCTAGAACTGTAAACGTAGGAGGGGTTTTTTTGGGACACAGCCCCAAACCCCGCTTTTCGCCAACGCGCATTTACAAGTCATGTAGTCAGGTTATAGAAACAGAACTGGTAAAAGATCTGTAATGGTGGCGGTCTAGTCTAGACCGTATCGTCGTATCAGCGTTCTTCCCAGCCGAAGGTCGTATAACATGTTTAGGTCAATTCCCTCGCCCTTTCAACGCCGTGGTACGCTCGTTCTCCTTTTGGTCGCACTTATTATGACATTGTTCGGCAGCGCCAGCCCAGTGTTCGCCGATGGCCTGCCGCAAGCCCTACTGGTTGTGCCAACGCCCACGTTTGTTGGCGAGCCGTATACCTTTACGGTGGCCTTCGACAACGATAATACGGCCACCGTTGGCTACGGCCCCTACATCGATCTGGCGTTGCCGGCCGCCGGTGCCGATGGTGCCGGCGCGCAGCTTGATGACGGAATCACGTTCACCAGCGCGGCCTACCTTGGCACGCCAGTTGTGCCGGTGATCCCGCCGTTTCTCTGCACCGGCAACTTCACCCACCCGCTGACAGGCCTTGTCACGGCCTGTGTGGTCGACACTCAGATCGTGATTCTTCAGCCACCATATGGCAGCTTCACCCCCACCCAGCCGCCAGCGGTGCTGGAGATCAAAACGGATCTGAGTAACCTTGCCGATGTTGGCACGCCCTTGACCATCCGCGCCAGCTCTGGCTTTTATCTTGGCAACGACCCGCTCGATAACCCTGTCAGCGACCCACCAATCATCCAGGCGACTACCGCCACAGCCAGCGTCACGCCGATCCTCTGGACGCTCACGAAAACATACATTGGCCCTGAAAGCGAGACGGCGACCGGGCCAAACTTCCCACGCCAATACCGAATTGACATCGATATCGCCACTGGACAGGTGATCAATAACCTTGACATTACCGACCTGCTGCCGCCTTCGATGCAGTTCATTGGCGTCGATTCGGTGACGACTGCCACCGGCAGCCCGACGGTCACCGACCTTGCGACGCCCAGCACGAGCACACCGGGCGGCACGCTGACCCGCCGACTTTCCAGCGCGGCTGGCACTGCCGGTGTGCAGGACGCCTCACTGATCTTCTCGTTTTTTGTGCCACGCCTGGACGCTGCGAGTGGCGTGATTTTGCCTGACGTGAGCGGCGACGATGCGCTTGGCATCAACGATGCGCAGGCCAATGGCACCTGGGACACCGCCGACGGGCGCGACCTTGACGCTGTGGTAGCCAACGATGTAACGCCAACCGACCATACCCTGGAAGAGCAGTCGATTGCCATTCAGAAGAGCGCCAACAACCGAAGCGATGCGGTGACTAGCCCTGGCGATCTGTATCAGTACACACTGGATGTGCAGGTGTCGGACTACTTCGCTTTTCAAGATGTACGTGTCGATGACACGCTTGGCGACGGCCTGCGCTTCGATGATAGCTTTCCACCAACCCTGTCCTGCTCCGAGCATGGTACAACCTCCACTGGCGTGTTCGCCGTGGCCAACTACACGGTCGCCGATAACTGGACTGATGTGAATGGCGCAGCCTTGCCGAACCCTGGCACGCCCGCGCCGCCACACACGCTTGACCCAGCTGCCAACAATGGTACGACAAAGTTGACCTTCCGCATTTCCGACCAATTGGTGGCGCTTGGCGCAAATGGGCAACTGGTTGGCGGTGGTATCCCCAACGGCGGCACCGGCGCAGGCCCGCTGTCCAACAACCCGCTGCTGCCCTTCGGCCCGACGACCTGCCAGATCACCTACCGCGCCACAATCGAGGATCGCTTCACTGATGTGTTTCCCTCGAATGACTTTAGCATCGACCAGGGCGACATCCTGGTGAATACGGCGATCGTCGATGGTGCTGTGCTTGCAGCTTCCAACCTGGTTCCGACTGGCCAGCGCGAGGACGACGACACCGCCGCGACAATCAGCATTGCCCGCGGCGATCTGAGCAAGACGATCTATGCGATCAATGGCGACACGGCTTGTCTACCCGGCAATTGCAACGGCGCTAGCGAAACTGTGCTGGCACCGGGCGAAACCGTCACCTACCGGTTGCGCCTGAGCTTGCCCACCAGCGACATCGAGAAGCTGCGCTTGAGCGATTTTCTGCCGCTGCCGATCTTCAATGTGAATGACAACACTGCGCCGATTGTCAGCGCTATCACCACATTTGACACGACCGTAAGCCCGGCACCACCGCCGGCTGGCACCGCCAAATTCGGACCAACCGACAACTTCTTCGCCGAATCGGGGATTCAGCCAAATGTGATCATCGATTCTCTCGCCAACAGTGTCACGTTCGACTATGACAACTATGATGATGTGAATAACACGCCCAATCAGATCGACATTCTGTTCACGGTCACAGCCTCGTATGCGCCGTTCGACGACAAGCTGCTGCTGACCAACCTGGTGCGCGAGCAAGAAACTTCGACCAATGCCGGCCCCCAGGTGCG
>JACMIM010000558.1 GCA_014381165.1 Roseiflexaceae bacterium | reverse complement strand
CCCTACGCACATGACATCGGCGCACAACTAGCGAGCTTGCGCCACCTGGCCGCGCGCGAGGAGGCGTTCTTTGTGCCTGGCCATGGCCCGATCACGCCGCGCGCCGAGCTGGCAGCGGCGCTCGACGCCAACATCGCCGCTGTGGAGCACGCCAGCGCACTGGTGCTGGCGGCGCTCGCCGAGCCGCGCAACCTAATCGAGATAGGCGCGCACGTCCAGCAGGCATACGGCCTGTCGTTCGCAGGCTTGCCGCAGTATGCCATCTTTCTGTCCGCTGTCAGCGCGCATTTATCCTGGCTTGAAGCTCAGGGCCTGGTGAAAGCCGAGGTCGGGGCAATTTGGAGCCGGGGGTAGATTCGCCTGTTATTTAGCAGCCATTTCCACCCGGCAGGCAGCGAGATTGAGGTAGCGTGCCAACGCTGATGGTGCGCCATGAACCGTAGCACTGCCCTCCGGCGCGGTGATCAGTAGCGGCAGCGCCACCGCACGGGCGATCTCGTCGGCGCTGCGAGCGTCGGGCAAGCTGGTTGGCAGGTCGCCCAGGTCACACGATGCGCAGCGATCAAACGGCAGGCCGCGCGCCAGCAGGCTGGCTGGGTCGAGCGCGATCACTGCCGCCTGAAGGCTTGGCTCACACAGCAGCGCCCGCGCCTGCGCGAAATCAGCATAGGCTAGTTTCGCTTCCAGGCCCTGTTCACGCAGTTGATTCAGGCGCTGCTGGCCCACCTGCTCGTCAAGTACGCCGCTCAATACGTGAATCGGAATCTCGCCAAGCCGCGCCCATGGCACCTGCTCGGCCAGGCATTCCCGCTCAAAGGCCTGGCCGCGTGCGCCCTGGCCAAGCTGGATCAGCCCATCGGCACGCACAAATGCGGGCAGATTGCGGCGGCGGGCCTCGGCCAGAAGCTGCACAGTTGGTATTGGCACTGCCTCGCTGCGCCGGCGGCGCTGGAGCTGCCACAGCAGGTCGTCGCCGTCCCATTCGCCGTCACCCCGCTCGCGGGCCTGCAAACCCGCCACGACATAGCGGGCCATTTCAGCCGCCAGCGCGGGCGTGGGTGTGGCGAACTGTGCGCGAACCAGAAAGCCGTTATTTGTATCATTAGTATGCAGTTCCAGCGCGCCGATTACCACGCCGACCTGCTGGCCAGCCGATTTCAGCGCATTGCGCAGCGCGGCAGCCAAATCGCGCCCAGCAGCTAGCTCCAGAAACACACCGGGCTGCGGCATTAGCATATTTGGCCCATCAAAATAAAGCAAACGTAAGATTGTAGGCATAGCGTGATTATACCCCGCGCTGACAACAACCCGCTGCACGCGCCGCTTGTGCCGATTCTTCAGCACCTGCTCACCGCCGACAGCGCGCCGCCAGCCACGCGCCTGCTCGATCTAGCCTGTGGCGCGGGCGACAAGCTGCCGCTGCTGCGAAGCGCCTACGGGGCCGATGCGCAGATTGTGGGCGCGGATATCGACCCAGCGCCCCTGCGCGTGTTCGGCTCCCCTCTCCCACCGGGAGAGGGGCCGGGGGT
>JACMIM010000067.1 GCA_014381165.1 Roseiflexaceae bacterium | reverse complement strand
CCGCCTTTCTCATGGACGAGCCGCTCGGCGCGCTTGACGCCGAATTCCGCGAAACCATGCGCGCCGAGATCAAGCGCCTACACCTGACCCAGCGTGCCCCCACGATCTATGTGACGCACGATCAGATCGAGGCGATGGCCATGAGCGATCGCGTCGTAGTGATGTCGAATGCGCAGGTGCAGCAGGTTGGCACGCCCGGCGAGGTGTACACCAACCCAGCCAACCTGTTTGTTGCGCGCTTCATCGGCAGCCCAGGCATGAACCTAGTCGCAGGGCGCTACGACGGCAAAGCCGTCGCGCTGCCGGGCGATAATCGCTTCGCTGTGCCTGATCGCTGGCGCGTTGCGCTCGACCGCAGCGACCTGCCCGATGGCGAGGTGATGCTTGGCTTTCGGCCAGAGGCAGCGGTGTTTGCGCCGGGCGGGCCGTTACAGGCCACGCTCTACGCCGACGACATGCACGGTGCCTATTCCATGCTGCATCTTTCGTTTAGCGGCACAGCCGATCAGATCGTCCATACTCGCGCCGAGCGTGGCGTCAGCGCGCCGATTGGCACGCCAGTGCGCTTCGACTTGCAGCCCGACTTGATCCGCTTTTTCAACCCGCACACCGAGCAGGCGATCGTGTTTCCCGGCTAACATGACAGGAGAAACGCGGTGACGCGCCGCGCGGCGGTGATGTGCCAATGCCGGACGTGCCAATGCCGGACGCGCCGCGCAGGCGGGTGAGGTGCCGATGCCAGATGTGCCGCGCGGCTGAAGCCGCTGGCTGGGATGACGAAGCCCGCCTGCGCGGGCTGACGACGGTGTTTTAGCCCGCGCAGGCGGGCTTCGTAAACGTAGCCGAGGGCTTCAGCCCGCCGGCGGCAACGTGCCTGGGGGTACACCATGGCCGACATTACCTTGCAAAACGTGACCAAGCGCTTCGGCACCACCACCGCTATCGATCAGGTATCGTTTTCGATCAGCGATGGCGAGTTCTTTGTGCTGCTTGGGCCAAGCGGCGCAGGCAAAACAACCACACTGCGCCTGATCGCCGGGCTTGAGAAGCAGGACGCTGGCAGCGTTCTGTTCAATGGCGAAGTGGTCGACACGCTGGCCCCGCCCGAGCGCGACATCGCGTTCGTGTTTCAGCAATACTCGCTCTACCCAACTATGTCGGTGTATGACAACATGGCCTTTCCATTGCGTTCGCCGCTGCGCCGCACGCCCGAGCCGGAGGTCAAGCGGCGAATCGAAGATGTCGCCCAGAAACTACGGATCGGCCACCTGCTTGCGCGAAAGACGGCGCGGCTTTCGGGTGGCGAGATGCAGCGCGTCTCGATCGGGCGGGCAATCGTGCGCGACCCGCAAATCTTCCTGATGGATGAGCCGCTCTCGAATCTGGATGCGAAATTACGCGAGTCGCTGCGAATCGAGTTGGAACATATCCAGAAGACCCGCGGCAGCACCACGCTGTATGTCACCCACGATCAGATCGAAGCACTAACCATGGCCGATCGGATCGCCGTGCTCGATCATGGCCGCGTGATCCAGATTGGCACGCCGCACGACATCTACGATCGCCCCGCGACAACGTTTGTTGCCCAGCTTGTCGGCACGCCACGGATCAACCTGCTCGAAGCCACTCGCAGCGATGGCGCGCTGCAGATTGCCGACAGCCCAATCACGCTGCCGCTGCCAGATTCGCGCGCAGCGTTTCCCGCAGCGCTCAAACTCGGGGTTCGCCCCGAGGATGTCACGATTCGCGCCGATGGGCCGTTTGCCGGCGTGGTCGCGCTGGTCGAGCCGCTTGGGGCTGAAACGGTGATGCACATTCAGGCCGGCAAGCGCATGTTGACCAGCACGGTGCCCGGCATCGTCAGCCGACCGATTGGCAGCCTGGTTCAATTCGATATTGCTCGCGAGCGGCTGCACTATTTCGCCGCCGATGGCGCGCGGGTCGCAACCCAGTAACACGAGTAACGCGCGGCTGAAGCCGCTGGCTGGCACTACGAAGCCCGCCTGCGTGGGCTGAAGACAAGATGGTAGCCCGCGCGTGCACGCGCCGGGCGGGCAAGAGGAAGCTATGCAGATTGGTGTGAACACCTGGGTTTGGAGATCGCCGCTCGACGACGCGCAACTCAGCGAGATGGTGCAGCACGTAGCGGAGATGGGCTTCGACTGGATCGAATTGCCGCTGGAAACGCCTGGTGAGTTCGACCCACATCAGGCCGCTGCGCTGATTCAGCGCCACGGCCTGGGCGTCAGCGCCTGCGCTGCGATGGGGCCAGACCGCGATCTGATCCACCCCGATGAAGCTATCCGCGCGAATGGCGCGAAGTATCTGCGCCAGTGCATCGACACTGCGCAGGCACTTGGCGCGCAGAACCTGGTTGGGCCACTCTACTCGGCGGTCGGGCGAACCTGGCCGATGACCGACGACGAGCGCGAGCGCGACAGCGAGCTTCTGGTTCGCCAGTTGCGCGAGCTGGCGACCTACGCCGATTCCCATGGCGTGGTGCTGTGCGTCGAGCCGCTCAATCGCTTTGAAACCAGCTTTCTCAACCTCACCGCGCAAGCGATCGCTGTGATCGACCGTGTCGCACACCCGGCCTGCCAACTCATGCTCGACACCTTCCACATGAACATCGAGGAGCGCTCGATTGGTGATGCAATTCGTGCCGCTGGCCCGCGCCTGCACCACGTCCACGCCTGCGAAAATGACCGCGGCGCGCCCGGAACTGGCCACATCGCCTGGGCCGAGGTTGCCGCCGCGCTTCACGATGTTGGCTACACTGGGCCGGTGGTGATCGAATCATTCACTGCTAATGTCAAGAGTATCGCCCGCGCCGCCGCGATCTGGCGTCCCCTAGCGACCAGCCAGGACGAGCTTGCCCGCGACGGGCTGCGTTTCCTGCGCGAACTGCTTGCGTGACACGCTGTTTCGATGTTTGGCGCAATGCGCCAAACATCGAAATAAAAATCCTAGAACTTTTTCTTATGTTTGAGTTTTGGCGTTCCCACGCCAAAACTCAAACATATATATTATTTTCCTCTAAAAGGGGCGCACATGCCAACTGTTGTGCTGCTTGGCACGCCCGACACCAAGGGCCGCGAGTTCGATTTCCTGCGCACCCGCGTGCAGGCGGCGGGCTGCGCAACAATCCTGATCGACGCAGGCACGCTGGGCGAGCCGCTGGCCCAGCCCGATATCACGCGCGCCGAACTTGCGGCAGCAGCGGGCGTCGATGCAACTGCGCTTGCGGCCAACCGCGACCGTGGCACGGCCATCCAGGCCATGGCCGATGGCGCATCGTCGATCGTGCAGCGCTTGTTTGCCGAAGGCAGGCTGCATGGCATAATCGGCCTTGGCGGGTCAGGCAATGCCACGCTGGCGACACAGGCCATGCGCACGCTGCCGGTTGGCCTGCCGAAGTTGCTCGTCTCGACCATGGCATCGGGCGACACGCGCCCCTACGTTGGCGCGACCGACATCACCTTGATGTATTCGGTGGTGGATATCGCCGGCATCAACCAGATTTCTGAACGAATCCTCTCCAACGCCGCCGCAGCAATTGCCGGCATGGCACAGAATTATGTCAACTTTCAGCCAAAAGGAACGACACGGCCACTAATCACGGCCAGCATGTTTGGCGTGACAACCCCGTGTGTGACAATGGCGCGTGAGCGGCTGGAGCAACTTGGCTATGAGGTGTTGGTGTTCCACGCCACGGGAACCGGCGGGCAGGCCATGGAAGCGCTAATCGGCGGCGGGTTTATCGCTGGCTCGCTCGACATTACCACCACCGAATTAGCCGACGAACTTGTCGGCGGAGTCTTGAGTGCGGGGCCGCAACGGCTTGAGGCAGCCGGGCGCAGCGGTGTGCCGCAGGTCGTCTCGCTCGGCGCGCTCGACATGGTCAACTTTGGCCCGTTCGAAAGCGTGCCAGACACGTTTCGCAATCGTAATTTGTACCGGCATAATGCTGCGGTCACGCTCATGCGCACAACCGCGCAGGAGTGCGCCGAGTTGGGCCGAACGATCGCCGCCAAACTCAATGCCGCCCAGGCACCAACGGCGGTGTTCATCCCGCTGCGGGGCGTCTCCGCGATTGCGACAGCGGGCCAGCCCTTCTATGACCCAGCCGCAGATCAGGCCCTGATCACACAGCTGAAAGCTAGTATTGGCGCGCATGTACACGTCTATGAGCTGGATATGGACATCAACGACCCGCGCTTCGCCGCCGCAATGGCCAACGAGTTACACGCGATGCTGCAAGCTGCGTGAGAGGAACGACCCATGAACCGAACGCAGGCACTGGCGAAACTGCACGCAACGATCGAAGCAGGCGGCGCGATTATCGGGGCTGGCGCGGGCACTGGCCTCTCGGCGAAATGCGCCGAGGCGGGCGGCGTCGATCTGATTATTATCTACAACTCGGGGCGCTACCGTATGGCCGGGCGCGGCTCACTGGCTGGCATGCTGCCCTATGGCGATGCAAACGCGATTGTGATCGATATGGCCAGCGAGGTGCTGCCTGTCGTGCGCGCAACGCCAGTGCTTGCCGGCGTGTGTGGTACCGATCCATTTCGCATGATGCCGCACTTCCTGCGCCAGATCAAGGAAATGGGCTTTGCTGGAGTACAGAATTTCCCGACCGTTGGCCTGTTCGATGGGGTTTTTCGTCAGAACCTTGAAGAAACCGGCATGGGCTTTGGGCTAGAAGTCGACATGATTCGCATGGCACACGAGCTGGACTTGCTGACTGCGCCCTACGTCTTCAACCCCGATGAAGCGCGCGCAATGGCTCAGGCTGGCGCAGATGTGCTGGTGCCACACATGGGCCTGACCACAAAGGGCGCAATTGGCGCGCGCACCGCGATCACACTGGAAGAAGCGGCTAACCGCGTGCAGGCCATGCACGATGCCGCCAAAGCAATCAATCCACATATTCTGGTGCTCTGCCATGGTGGGCCAATCGCCGAGCCGGAGGACGCCGCATTTGTGCTGAAGCATGTGCCTGGTGTGGTTGGCTTCTTCGGCGCATCCAGCATCGAGCGTTTGCCAACCGAAACAGCGATCACCGAGCATGCGCGGCGCTTCAAGCAACTCAAACCGGCGTAAAGATTTGGATCAGGAGCAAAAACATGCAAGTTGGCACAGGCGCGATTGTGTATGGCAACGATGTCGATACGTTGCGTTTCGATTGGGGCGACATTAAGGTGTTGAGCGAGCCGCAGGTGACGGGCGCAGAGCGATTCAGCTTTGGTATGGTTGTGCTGGCATCGGGTAAAGGCCACGAGCGCCATAATCACCCTGGAGCTGAGGAGATTGTTTTTGTGATGTCGGGCGAGGGCACACAGATGATCGACGATCAGCCAGCGGTTGCAATTCGGGCCGGCGCGTCAATCTATATTCCAGCCGATGTGTACCATTCGACAATCAATACGGGCTGGGAGCCACTCCGCCTGCTGGTGGTCTATGCACCGGCCGGGCCTGAGCGTTTGCTGCGCGATATCCCCGGCTGCCAAGTCATTCCGCAGGCGGCGTGATCTCTTGGTTGAGGCGCAGTCGGGGCGAAGCATGTGCCCTCTCTTTCGAATCAATTTGCTAGATGCTGGCACATGCTTCGCCCTTACGACGGTCGGCGCTGGTTCAGGGGGCGCTGGCGCTGTCGTCGGCACGGG
>JACMIM010000557.1 GCA_014381165.1 Roseiflexaceae bacterium | reverse complement strand
TTTGCGCCAAAACGCGAAACAATACTTGTTGTTTTCTTACTATTAGTTCTGCGCTGCCCGTGTGCGATGCGAAACGTACAGGAGCACCGCGCCGACCACGGCACCAAGCAGCACCAGCGCCAGCAGCTTGACCACCATGTTAGTCTGCGCGATGCCCAGCAGCCCGAAGCTGGCGCTGAGGGTGTAGTAGAAGATTACTATCTGGCGTGGCGTGAAGCCGAGATCAAGCAGCCGGAAGTGTAGGTGGTCGCGGCCCGCTTGGGCGGGCGATCGCCCGCCGAGCGTGCGCGAAACGATCAGCCAGGCCACGTCGATAATCGGCACACCCAGCACCAGCAGCGCCGCCGCCATCTTAGCCCCACCAATAATCGCGCTGACTGCCAACACATAGCCAAGCAGATGCGCCCCGCTGTCGCCCATGAACACGCGCGCGGGCGGGAAGTTGAAGAGCAGAAAGCCGATACATGCCCCCGCCAGTGCCAGCGGCAGCAGCGCAATGCTCAGTTGGCCCAGCACCAGCGCCTTGAGCGCCAGCGCTAGCGCCGCGATGAGCGAGATGCCCGCCGCCAGCCCGTCTAGTCCATCGACCAGATTGACGGTGTTGCTCATTCCTACGATCCAGAACACCGTCGCGCCGATCGCCAGCCATGGGCTGATGTCCCACAGGCTGATCTGGCCAAAAAATGGCAGGTTAAAGGCCGTCATCACAATCCCCAGCGCCTCGGTTGGCGCGCCGCTAGCGTCGTCATAGCGCTGTTGGTTCCACAAAAACGGTCCGACGGCGATCAGTGCGGCCACAACCGAGGCGAGCAGCTTGGGGCGTGGGGCCAGTTCCACCACGTCGTCCAGCCACATGACCGCAAACAGCAGTGTTGCTCCCGCCAATGTCAGCGCTATGCGCAGCGCCTCGTATGGCGATCGATCGATCACGCCAAGCGCGTCCAGGGCGAAGCTGGCCAGCACCGCCACCGCAAAGCCCGCAAACATGGCGATCCCGCCGATCGTGGGGGTAGGCCGCGCATGCAACCGCCGCCCGCCTGGCACTGCCACCCAGCCGCGCCGCACGCACAGCCGCATTACGCTGGGCATGCTTGTAGCAGTGATGGCAAAGGCCAGGGCGAAGGTGAGAACAAGCGCGAAGGCTGTGGCAAGTGTCATTGGCGTATCTCGACAACCTGACAAGATGACGGGTAGCTTGTCACCTTGTCACCTTGTCATCTCGTCATCTCGTCAGCGCTAGCCTGTGCCAAACTGCCGGTCGCCAGCATCGCCCAAGCCAGGCACAATATAGCTCTTCTCATTCAGGCCCTGGTCGAGCGCAGCTAGGTAAATTGGCACATCGGGGTGATGCTGGTGCAGCATCGCGACGCCCTCTGGAGCGGCGATCAGGCCCAGGAACTTAATGCGGGTCGCGCCCCAGCGCTTCAGGATGTCCACTGCCGCGATTGCCGAGCCGCCAGTAGCCAGCATGGGATCCAGGATAATGCACAGGTCGACATCAAGCTGGGGTGGCAACTTATTGTAGTAGGTAACTGGCTCAAGTGTGTCGTGATCGCGATACAGCCCCAGATGCCAAACATTTGCCGTTGGAATCATCTCGATCGCTGGATCGACCATGCCCAGGCCGGCCCGCAGGATTGGGAACAAGCCGATCTGGCTCGCATTGCGATGGCCGGTCATCGCACCAAGTGGAGTCTCGATCTCCACCGGCTCCAGGCCGATGTCTTGGGTAGCCTCGTATAGCAGAAAGCGTGTCAGCTCCTGAACCAGTTCACGGAATTTCTTTGGCTCAGTTTGCACGCGCCGCAGCAGCGTCAACTTATGCCGCACCAGAGGGTGTGTCGAGACGTGGAGATTCGTCATATTGGCCTTGCTCGTGTAATTGCAGATATATCAGCTTTCCGCGAGCTTATAACCCACGCCG
This sequence comes from Roseiflexaceae bacterium, assembly GCA_014381165.1. Taxonomy (GTDB): domain Bacteria; phylum Chloroflexota; class Chloroflexia; order Chloroflexales; family Roseiflexaceae; genus JACMIM01. The sequence goes on along the minus strand of JACMIM010000557.1, from coordinate 2,878 downwards.
CGCACCGTCAGGATAATCTTCGGCTTAGACGGCTCGACCTCGATCTTTTCGCGCAGTCGGCGCACGCACACATCGACCAAGTTCGTCTCGCCGACATAGTCGTAGCCCCAGACCTCGCGGAATAGTGTTTCGCGGTCGAAGACCTGGGTAGCATTGGCGGCCAGGAAATACAGCAACTCGAACTCCATCGGCGTGAGATTCACATCCTTGCCGCGCACGACCACGCGGTGGCGCGGCTCATCGATCTCCAGCTCGCCGACCCGCACAATCGCCGGGGCGCTGCGGTGCTTGTAGCCTTCCACCCGGCGCAGAATCGCCTCGACCCGGGCGATCAGCTCGGCGGTCTTGAATGGTTTGGTGATGTACTCATCGGCCCCAAGCTCAAAGCCGTGGACGATATCGTCGGTGCCATCGCGCGAGGTCAGCATGACGATCGGCACATCTGAGCGTTCGCGAATGCGCTCACAGGTCTCGAAGCCATCGACATATGGCATCATGACATCAAGGATGACCAGGTCGAAGCCGCCCTTTTCGAACAGCTTGAGCGCATCCAGGCCGTTGCGGGCGGGCACCACCTCGTAGCGCGGGTCTTTCAGCGTCACCTGCACCAGTGTTGCGATCGAGGGGTCGTCGTCGGCGACGAGTACGCGGCGCGTGGCCGCAGCATCATCGGCGGGTCGGTCGGAGGTACGTCGAATTAGGCGCATGGCGTCATACCATCAACTAGACGGCTTCATCGAGCCGGCGGCGGAACTCGCTACGGTCGGCGGTGCGGGGCACCAGAATCGGCTGGCCGCGCCCATGCACGACCTCGCCATTGATGATACAACGTTGAATGTGTTCCTGCGAGGGGATATCGTACATCACCTGAAGGAGCACCTGCTCGACGATCGCGCGTAAGGCCCGCGCGCCGGTGCTGATCGCCAGCGCGCGATCGGCGATCGCTTCCAGCCCATCTCGCGTCACTTCCAGCTCGACATTATCTAGCTCCAGCATTTTCTGATACTGGCGGATGATCGCGTTGCGCGGCTCGGTGAGAATCTGCATCATGGCCACGCGGTCGAGCGGCTCCAACGTAGCCACCACCGGCACGCGCCCGACAAATTCCGGGATGAAGCCATAGCGCAGCAGGTCGTCGGGGGCGCACTGGGCCAGCAACTGCGCCGTGTCCGGCTCGGCTTCGGCGCCAAAGCCAAGCGTGCGTTTTCCGCCGATCCGGCGCTGGATAACCTGTTCAAGCCCATCGAACGAGCCGCCGCAGATGAACAGCACATTGGTCGTATCGAAGGCGATATACTCCTGCTGCGGGTGTTTGCGTCCTGGGTGCTGCGGCACATGCGTGATCGAGCCTTCCAGCATCTTCAGCAGCGCCTGCTGCACGCCCTCGCCAGAAACATCGCGGGTGATCGAGGGGTTGTCACCCTTGCGCGCGATTTTATCGATCTCGTCGACATAAATGATTCCACTTTGTGCGCGCTCGATGTCGCCCTGGGCAGCCTGAATCAGCCGCAACAGAATCGTCTCGACATCCTCGCCAACATAGCCGGCCTCAGTCAGCGCGGTTGCATCCGCGATCGCAAACGGCACATCGAGCGTGCGCGCCAGAGTCTGGGCCAACAGTGTCTTGCCGCTACCGGTCGGCCCAATCAGCAGCATATTACTTTTGCCAAGTTCGACTTCGCCGACATGAAAGCCAGCGCGCAGCCGCTTGTAGTGGTTATAGACCGCCACCGCCAGCGTGACTTTGGCGCGCTCCTGGCCGATCACATACTGGTCAAGGCGCTCACGAATCCGGCGGGGTGTGGGCAGGCGGCTGGGGGTGTGGTAGCTCGGTCGCTCGGGCAGGCGGCTGCCCGATTCTTCGCTGATGATTGCCCCGCATAATGCGACACATTCATTGCAGATGCAAATCGTGCCGGGGCCAGCGATCAGGCGACCGACCTCCTCCTGGCTGCGGGCACAAAATGAGCACAGATAGGCCCCGCGGCCATAGGTGCTGCTGCGATTGCGGGACATACAAACTCCAAGGGCTGAAGGCGAAGGGCTAAGGGCTGAAGAGTTTTACTCAGCCCTTAGCCCTTCGCCCTTAGCCTTTCTTCTACCGCTTCTCAGTCAGGTTGGTCATGTCTTGCCTGGTGAGAATCTCATCGACGATACCATAGTCTTTGGCCTGCTCGGGAGTCATGAACAGGTCGCGGTCGAAGTCGCGGGCGATCCGTTCAGCCGGCTGGCCAGTATCGTTTGCCAGCAGCTCGCGCACAAGCTGTTGCATGCGCAGCAGCTCACGCGCCATGATTTCGACATCGGGCGCGTAGCCGCGCGCGCCGCCGCCGGCCGGGTGCATGTGGATAGTCGAGTGCGGCAGGCTGAAGCGCTTGCCCTTGGCACCGCCGGCCAAAATCGGCGTGGCCATGCTGCCAGCCATGCCCACGCACACCGTCGAGACATCCGGGCGGATGGCGCGCATGGTGTCGTAGATCGCCATGCCAGCAGTGATCGAGCCGCCAGGGCTGTTGATATACAACGAGATATCGCGCTCGGGGTCTTCGTGCTCAAGATACAGCAGCTGCGCGACAATCAGGTTGGCGATCTGGTCTTCAATCGGCGTGCCAAGCAGAATAATCCGCTCTTTCAGCAGCCGCGAGTAGATATCGAAGGCCCGCTCACCACGGTTGGTGCTTTCCACAACCATCGGGATCAGCGACTCAGGCCGGCGCGAACTCCAGTCGACGCGAAAATTCGATGTCCAATCCATCGTGATACTCCTGTGAGGGCTAAGGGCTAAGGGCTGAGGGCTAAAACATTAGCCCTCAGCCCTCAGCCCTCAGCCATTGGGTTTAGCTCTGGGCCTTTACTTCGACCGCCTCGGCATCATCTG
>JACMIM010000066.1 GCA_014381165.1 Roseiflexaceae bacterium | reverse complement strand
GCTGCCGCAGGCTGAAGTCGCTAACTGCATAAGTCCTATGGTTGGTGCCTGTGCTAGCCATCAAGCGGCCAACACAAGCAAAAAAAGCGTGTCTGGGGACGCGCACTAGCGCGCCTGAGGCGGCCCGCCGAACAAGTCGAAGCGCGAGTCGACGCCTTCGACATACACGCAGCTGCTCTCGTCAAGTCCCTCGGTAATCTGAATGACGACCTCGTTGCTCAGGCCGGTGCGCACGTCAATCTGGCGCAACTCAGGCCGCTCTGGGCGCTGCTCCGGTGGCAACTGGCAGACAGCTGGGTCGGTTGGTGTCTCGACGATCAAGCGGCCACGGTCGTTGCGCACGGCCCGGCGCGGCACCAGCAACACATTCTGCTGCTCGGCCACAATGATATCGGCAGTGGTCGACATGCCCGGACGCACACGCGGGTCGGAGCGTGGCGCGCTGACCCGCACCTGGTAGGCTGTGACCGCCGACTGAGCCGAAGCCAAGGGTGCGATCCGCTCGACCGTGGCGGCGATCGCTACGTCCGGCAGCGCGTCCAATGTCAGAGTAACAGGCTGGCCGGCCGTGATACGCGAAACGTCGATCTCATCTACCGCAACATCGACATAAAAGCTGGAAAGATCAGCCAGCACCACGGGGGCGCGGGTGGCACTGGGCAGTTCGCCGGGTTTCAGGTTTAGCTCGGCGATGGTGCCGCTGAATGGGGCCGAAAGCGTAGCTTCGTCCAACGCAAGCTCGGCGAGATCGAGGCTGGCCTGGGCGCTTTGCAGCTGCGCCTGCGCCACGGCCAGATCGCTGGTGCTGGCCGCTCCGTCCACGCGCTCCTGGTTGGCGCGGGCTTGATCCACGCCAGCCTGGGCGGCCTGAAGCGCGCCGCCACGCTGTTCGCCCTGGAGCTTGGCCAGGTTGGCCCGCGCGCTGGCTAGTTGCGCGCGGGCTGCGGCGATCTGGCCTGCGTCGGCCCCGCCGCGCAGCTGATCGAGCCGCGCCTGGGTCTGGGCGACAGTCTGCTCGGCGGCCTGGATGCCATTGATCTCATTTTGGCGGGCGGTTTCGGCCACCACAGTTGCCTGTGTGACCGCTTGCTCGGCGCTGTTCAATGCGGCCTCGGCCTGCACCGAGGCGTCGGCGTACTGCTGGCGCTGGGCCTCGTTGAGCTGGTTTGCGATATCGCCTCCGCGCGCGTCGACGCCAAGCGAGGGCCGCAGGGGGTCAAGCCCGGTGTCCTGCACATACTGCCAATTCGATGCCGCACTGGCAGCGCGCGATTGAGCCTGGGTGAGGGTATTGACCGCCTGGCCTACCTGGAACTCGGCGTTGGTTTTGGCTGCCGAAAGCTGGTCGCGCTGGGTAGCAAGCTGGGCCTGGGTCTGCTGAAGTTGGGCTTCGCTGGCGCGCAGATCGTCGGCGTTCGGCCCCGCCTCGAGGATGCGCAGCTGCTCGCGGGCCTGGGCAAGCTGCGCCTCGGCTGCCTGGAGGTCGGCGGTGGTGACACTGCCGCGTGTCTGCTGGGCCTGGGCCTGAGCCTGGGCAAGCTGCGCCTCGGCAGCGGCGCGTTCGGCCACACTCGCGCCCGCGTTCAGCTTCTCGTAACTGGCCTGCGCCTGTGCGACTTGAGCTGCCGCCTGGGCCACGCGAATCTGCTGTTCACGGGTATCAAGGCGCGCGATCGGCTGATCGGCTTGCACGGCCTCGCCAACTTGCACCAGTACCTCGGCCACGCGATTGGGCGAAACAAACGAAAGGTTGGCGGTTCGCGCGGGCTGCATCTGGCCGGTTGCGTTGACCGTCGCGATAATGCTACTGCGGCGCGGGGCGACCAGTTCGTAGCTACGGCGGGCGGCTGTGCTGGTCGGGCGAAACGCGCCAAGGCCAACTGCTACCGCGCCGACCAACGCGAGAAGACCGGCGATCGTCAAGATCGTTCGAGCCGGGATGCGAGAGCGTTGCTTGGTCATTCGCCTGAATCTTCTTGCAGCAATCTGCTTGATTACGAGGTGCGCAAAGGGTTGGTCAGCTTCGTGCGCAGACAGAAGCCTTTTGCTACAATAATTATCTACGGAGTGCGAATCACGCTGGATGCTGGCTTGATGATAAACTGCTTATCTGTATGCCTAACACAAATGTCAGGCAAATTCCTTACAGGTTCTGTACAGATTGTGAGAAATACTGTGTTGTAATGCCGCAAAGTCTACGTATTGACAAACAGTAGAAACTCCTTTACTATGGCATTAACCACTTCGTTACGTTTGAAGTACGGATGGGTGGCCAGGGTTTATCAGCAAAAACTCAGCTTGGCGTCAGCCGCACTGTGAAACAGGCAGGTAGCTGAACAAGCTATGAGTTCCACTGTGGGTGTTGTGGTGCGCAGACGGATGTATTCCCACGGGCGTATCCAAGGATAGTTGCCGTGGTTGCGCGGTTCACGGCCTCGTGGTATAGTCGCGACGGTTTGCTGCATGCTTTCTAACATTCTTGCAACAATGCGGCATGTGCATTGGACAGGTATGACGGCCCAGTTTCGCCGCAAACACAAGCGTGAGGAGATGCTCCATGATTGAGCAGAGTCAACGGCCCCTGCTGTCGAGCAGTTCGAGTGATCTCGATAGCTTGCAGCGGCGGGCGAATCGCAGGCGTGGCACCTATCAACGCCGCAATAGTTCGCTCGCCTTTTACTGGCAGCAGGCTCGGCAAGCATGTAGCTCCCCGGCTCGCACCCTCTCTCGCCTCCCCAAACGATATTACTTCCATACAGTCATTGTGCTTTCGCTTCCTGTGGCACTGGCACTTAGCCAGATCACGCCGGGCGTGATGCTGCCTTCGACCTCACAAACAGCTGTACTCGCGAATGATGATCTGCTGGTACCGATCGCGCCGCTCAACCTGGACGCTGAATTTGTGGGTGATCTGCCACTCGACGATGCTGAGATCCCGCCGCCGTTGTCGCTTGTCTCGAAGATCGATGCGCTGGCCCCGGTCGTGGTCGACGCCGCAATCGCTGGCGATATGATCTACCTGCGCAGTGGCCCCAGCACTGAGTATGACGCGGTTGGCCGTATGGCTAAGGAAACATCGGTTCAGGTCATCGGCGTGTTCAATGACTGGTTCCAGGTGCGTGAGGCTGTCGATAAGCCAACCTATTGGGTGTCCGGCGCGCTGCTGTCGCTGCCAGAAGGCACACAGTACACGGTCTTCCAGATCGACCAGGCTGCAATTCCAGCACCGCCGCCGCCCAAGGTTGCAACGGTACGCGAGGAAGGCCTGCAGATGCGCGATGGCCCGGGCACGAACTATGTTTCCATGACTAAGTTCCAAACCGGTCAGCAACTCGATTTGCTAGAGCGCTATCAGGAGTGGTACCACATTGGCATTCCTGGCGGCACCGACGGCTGGGTCAAGGGCGAGTTCTTGAATATCGACCTGGCCATGCACAACCGCTTGCTGGAAGCGATCGAGATTCCCGACCCGAACCCGGCGCTGGTTGGGCGCACGTTGGAGAATCAGATCAATCTGCGCCAGGGGCCGGACTCAAAGTACGGCAAGGTCGGCGTGATCAATGCTGGCGAAACAATCGATCTGGTCGGAAAATACAACGACTGGTACAAAGTTAATGTCGGCGGCAAAATCGCCTGGGTCTTCCGTGATTTCCTTCAGATCACCGAGCGCGTGTCGCGCCGCGTTGCAGTGACCAATGACTTCCCAGCGTTGCCGAAGCCAGCCGCGCGGGCGTCCAGGGTCGCCAGAGCCAGCGGCAGCAGTAGCGGCGCGGCGAACTTCTCGAATGTGCCAATCAGCGGCGGCATCGCCAATGATTCATTGAACTTTGTTGGCGCGCGCTACCGCTACGGTGGAACCGGCCCAAGTGCCTTCGATTGCAGCGGCCTGACCTCGTATGTGTATGCACGCAATGGCACTCGCCTGCCGCGTTCGGCTGCGTCGCAGTACAATGCCAGCGTGAAAGTCTCGGCTGGCGACCTCCAGCCAGGTGATCTGGTGTTCTTCGCTGGCACTACCGGCAAGCGCGGTATTACCCACGTTGGTATTTATATCGGCGGCGGTAAAATGGTGCATGCCGCTACCCCGCGCTATGGCGTTCAGGTATCCAGCCTGAACTCATCCTACTACCGCAGCCACTTCGTGAGCGGCGGACGCATTCGCTAGGGTAGCATCACCCAGCTATCAATGTTGCTGCCGGGGCGCATCAGCTGCGTCCCGGCAGTTTTGTGTGATAATGCCTGCGGCTTGCCTAATTGGATTAGGACTTACGCAGTTGGCGGCTTCAGCCTGCGAAAGTATGGGGAATATATCTTTTGTTTCGTTTTTGGCGCAAAGCACCAAAAAACGAAATAATTATTGATTATTTTCTTGCCTGCCGCAGGCGAAATGAAAGCGCTTGGGTAACTGCGTAACTCCTATGGATAAAAAAGAGGTTCTTGGTGGGGCTATAATCGCTCCAGACGTTTCCACTTTGTGCATCGCATCAATGTAAAGGAGCATGGGTACGCTATGAAGGGATTGATTCTCAGTGGTGGCAAAGGCACGCGCCTGCGCCCGATCACGTATACCAGCGCCAAGCAGCTCGTGCCGGTTGCCAACAAGCCGGTGCTATTCCGTGTGATCGAATCCATACGCGATGCCGGCATCGACGAGATCGGCATTGTGATTGGCGACACCGGGCCGGAAGTGCGCGCCGCCGTGGGTGATGGTCGGCGCTGGGGCGTGCGGATCACGTATATTCCGCAGGATTCGCCGGCTGGCCTGGCACACGCCGTCAAGATCAGCCGCGATTTTCTCGGCGACGACCGTTTTGTGATGTTTCTGGGCGACAACTGCATCCAGGGCGGCATTTCACCGCTGATCGAGGAATTCGGCGCAAGCGATCGCAACGCGCAGATTGTGCTGACCCAGGTGCCAAACCCACAGGCGTATGGTGTGGTCGAACTCGATACGCAGGGCCGGATTCTCAAGCTGACTGAAAAGCCGCGCGAGCCGAAATCGAACTTGGCGCTGGTCGGTATCTACATGTTTGATTCCAGCATCTGGCAGGCCGTCGAGGCGATCAAGCCCTCCTGGCGTGGCGAACTGGAGATCACGGACGCGATTCAATGGTTGGTCGAGCATGGCATGAAGGTCTTTCCGTATATTCACGAGGGCTGGTGGATCGACACCGGGAAAAAGGACGACATGTTGGAGGCCAACCGGCTGGTGCTTGACGAACTACAGCCACGCAACAGCGGCTATATCGACCGCGATACGCAGGTGATTGGCAAGGTGATTATCGAGGCGGGTGCCGAGATTATCAATAGCACGATTCGCGGGCCGGCGATCATCGGCGAGCATACACGGGTGGTCAATAGCTACGTTGGCCCGTTTACCTCGATCTATCACCATTGCGTGATCGAGAACAGCGAGGTCGAGCACTCGATTGTGCTGGAGCATAGCACGGTGCGCAACCTGCCAGGCCGTCTAGAGGATAGCTTGGTCGGGCGCTATGTCGATATCTCGCAGTCGCCGATCAAGCCCAAGGCCTACCGGCTCGTGCTGGGCGATCACTCGACGGTGGGCGTGCTGTAGGCGGTGGTTACGAGCGTTGCCACCACGCCCGCCTGTGCGGGCTGAAACGCTGTTCAGCCCGCGTAGGCGGGCTTCGTAACCCCAGCCAGCGGCTTCAGCCGCGCGGCTGTCATAACAAGCGTGATACGATGCAGGCCGATTATGACGATCAGTGCTAAAGTCCTTGGCGCGGCGGGGCGTGATAATGCGCTGTTTGTGCGGGTCGATCAGGGCCAGCGGCTGACGCGGCTGCTGTTCGACTGTGGCGCGGGCGCGGCGGCAGGGATTGGCCGCGCCGAAGCACAGCAACTCGATCTGTTATGCTTCTCGCATCTTCACATGGATCACATCGCCGGGTTCGATGGCCTGTTTCGTATGCTGTATGCGCGCACCGAGCGGCCCAACCGGGTGTATGGCCCGCCAGGCACGATCGCAATCATGCAGCACCGCTTTCAGGGCTTTCTGTGGAACCTGGAGGCTGGCACGCCCGGCGCATGGGATGTGTTCGACATTTTCCCCGACCGGCTGGCAGGGGCACGCTTTCTGCTCGGCGAGGCCTTTAGCACCGCGCACCCGCTGCCGACAGTGGCCCGAGAAGGCGAGCGCGTGCTGACCACCCGAGATTTCACGCTCGACGCCGTGGCGCTGGAGCACCAAACTAGCTCGCTGGCGTATCTGCTGCGCGAGCTGCCGCGTAGCAACATCGACCCGGCCAAACTTGCCGCACTAGGGCTTGTTCCTGGCCCATGGCTCCAGCGTCTAAAGGATGGCGGGCATGGCTTGAACGACGATCAGCAGCGGTTGCGCGAGCAACTGATTGTTACAACACCAGGTGACTCTGCCGCCTACTGCACCGATTTTCTGCTTGACGAGGCCGCGATGGCGCGGCTTGTCCCGCTGCTGCGTGGCGTGGGCCACCTGTTCTGCGAAAGCCAATACCTGGCCCAGGATGCTGAGCTGGCGCAGCGCAACTTCCACATGACCGCGCCGCAGGCTGCAGCGCTGGCTAGCCAAGCCGGAGCGGGGCGTCTCACGCTGCTCCACGTTTCCGAGCGCTACCGTGCGCTGGAACTGCACGCCCTGCTGGCCGAGGCTCAAGCTATCTTTCCTGCGGCGCAGTTCCCAGCGCACTGGCAGCTCGGCTCAGCTGCTCCAGGGTCATGTCAACGTCGCTGAAGCGTGAAAAATTATCCGCAGATGACGCAGATTCCATACATTCCGGAAAACAATCTGTGAAATCTGTGTCATC
>JACMIM010000556.1 GCA_014381165.1 Roseiflexaceae bacterium | reverse complement strand
TGTAGCGGCAGAACAACGCGAAGCGTATCTCGCCAGCTTTGCGGACTTCATCCGCCGCACGCGCAATGAACCGGGATGTCTGGACTTTTATATTTCTGCTGACCCAATCGAGGATGACCGCGTGAACAATTTTGAGGTATGGGCAGCGCAAGAACAACTTGATGACTATCGCAAGCGGGCAGAACCACCGGCACCAGTCACTGAAGAATGGGGCCAAGAAAATGTCAAGAAGTATAAAATCAGTGCATCAGGGCCAGCGTTTCCTTGAGTAAAACGCTCCCAATTATGGTCAAGTACTACTCGAACTTTGGCACTATGGAGTCGTATCAATTAGAGGTATTGTCGCTCTGATTGGCTGTGTCAGAACTCAGTACGCGCAGTTCTTTTCTACCCAATTCTGACGTACTCATACTGAAGGAGGCAGCTTGTTAGGCAGCCAGCATTATGGCCTGCAGTGCTGCCGTCCCAACTAGGAACTGTTGCCGTCGTTGTGCCAGTGAACCCGCCTCCACCCTCACCCGCCGATGCCGTTCGAACTGCCGCAGTTCATCGAAGGCACGACAGAAGCGAGCCGCTGCATCAAAACTGCCGAAGCCACGCATCGGGTAATATCGCTGCTTGATGCCGCGGTGGTCTTGTTCCACACGATTATTGAGATACTGATTTGAACGATGCTCGACCTGCTCACCCAGGGTCTCGCGAATCGCACGGGGATAGGACGGAAGCCCGTCTGTTGTGATTCGTTCGGGCACCTGTCCAGCCACCACCCGTGCCTGGTGGAAGAAACGCTGGGCCGCATCCATATCTCGCGTTTCGCTCAGCATCGAGTCCACGAGATTGCCATCTCGGTCGATGGCTCGGTACAAATAGCACCACGCACCAGTCACCTTGATATAGGTCTCATCAACGTACCACGAGCTGCCAGATTGGCCTTTACGCTTGGCGCGAAGCTGGTCGGCAAGCAGTGGGGCAAAGCGAGCTTCCCATTCTCGAACTGCTTCATGCGTGAACACAAAGCCACGTTCGAGAAACATTTCAGCCAGATCGCGAAGGCTCAGCTTGTAGCGCAACCGCCACAGCACCACCTGTAGAATGATATCGCTGGGAAAGGTCAGATAGTTGAAGGGCGTTCCACTGCGTTCATTAAAGGTACGCCGGCACCGTAAACAACGGAAGGTCCGATAGTCAAGCTGCGTTCGAGTAGGGCGCTCACTGGTCGCGGTCGAAGCACAATTGGGGCAGGTCATCGGCATTCCTCTCGCTCGCAGCACCGTCCTGCCAGCATATCAGAGAAACTGCTCCTCTACCAGCCCTGCAAGCCCCCACACTCACTTCTGACAGAACCCAATTGTCAGCATAATCAGATAGATGCTTCGGCAAGCTCCCCTCCTGCCCCAGCTCTGTTTTTCTTCTGCTTGAAATCCTCCTTGTTTTTGGTTAACTTGACAGTGCCCAAACGATGCTTGCTGGCAAGAAAGGGAACGGAATGACGCTTTGGAGCAACCGTGCAAACAGCAGTGGCAGGACGTACAAGAGTGGCGGTGGAATCCAGACACCGGCGTGGTTCGAGGTGTTGGAGGTTGGTTGCTCGGCCATGATCCGTACTCCTTTAGGATGTGTAAAGCTTACATCGGATACGTTATCTCGTTGAAGGTATTCATGCTTACTGTACCCCAGCATCACGGGCTTTGATAATCGCCTCGGTGCGGCCATGGACGTGCAGTTTGCTAAAAATATCGCTGACACGATTGCGTACCGTTTTCGTACTAAGCGAAAGCTGCTCGGCGATGGCACTATTCGTGAGGCCGCGCGCCAACAACACAAGGATGTCGCGTTCACGTGCTGTCAATTCGGCAAAGGCAGGTACCGCTGGTGGCGCATCGAAATGCTGGATGATACGCTGGGCAACCGTTGCGCTAAAAATGGCTTCGCCGCTAGCTGCAGCATGGATCGCATGGACCATTTCAGCACCGCGCGTACCTTTGAGGAGGTATCCATGCGCGCCTGCCTTGAGCGCGTGAAACACCGTGTCGTCATCAAGCATGGTTAGCATGACAATGCGCACATCGGGGCGTTGCTCGCGGATGCGCTTGGTCGCTTCGATACCGTTCAGATTGGGCAGGTGAATGTCCATCAGCACCAGATCCACCGGATGTGTGGTCACAAACGCTATCGCCTCAGCGCCGGTCATCACTTCACCAGCCACGTGCATATCTGGTTCAGTATCGATCAACGTGCGTAGGCCGAACAGAAACATGGGATGATCATCAACAAGCAGGATAGCGATGCTCATAACCTTAGCTCCGGCTGGCAAGCGGCAAGCTCGCGTCGATATGTGTCCCGCTGGACGACGAGTTGACCACCAATCTGCCGCCCAATTCCTCGGCCCGTTCACGCATAGAGGACAACCCGACGCCGCCCAGGTGGGCTGGGGGAATGCCGCAACCGTTGTCTACGATCGCAAGCTGGAGTGTTCTGACACCTAAGCTCGTCCGCTGCTGCTCCCAATCCGAAGGCTGGAAGTGCATCCGCACTTCGCATCTGGTTGCTGCCGCATGCTTGAGGACATTTGTCAGCGCCTCTTGGGCAACACGATATGCCGCGACTTCAACCGCCGCTGGTAGGGTGGGGAGCGAGTCGGGGAAATGGAGCTCAATGTGCAGATTACTATCAGAGAGTGCGATCCGTTCACTCAGTTGACGGATTGCGCCCGGCAGACCGAGATCGTCGAGCGCAGGCGGGCGCAGTTCGTAGATCAGCTCACGTATCTCAGCGATGGCACCCTGCGTCTGGTCGTAAACGATCTGGATCAAGGCTTCTGCACGCGTTGGATCCGAGCGCATGAGTTTGGCTATCACATCAAGCGTGAGGGTCTGGCTCGCCAGGCGTGGCCCAAGTCCGTCGTGCAGGTCCCGGCGCAGTCGTCGTCGCTCCTCCTCGCGCGCGGTCACCAAGCGTTCACGGGCCTGCTGTAAAGCAATGGTGGTTTGGGCGGCATGGACGGCAACGCCAGCTTGCTGCGCTATGCCCAGGAGCAGGCGCTGGTCGGCGGCGCTGAACACGCTGTCGCCAACACGCGGTGCGGCGATCAATTCGCCAATGATGCTGCCCTGGTAGTTCAGCGGAAATCGGCGCACGTGCTCAGTTGGCGCTGTGCCGTATGCAGCGAGCAGTGGCGTAGCATCGCTGCCGATCGTAAGCGCAATATAGGGCAGTTTCAGCGCGGTTCCAATGGTTTCAACGATCATGGGAAAGACAGCGTTCACGTCGATCGTGGCCGAAAGGCGCTGGCCCAGCCGCTCGATTACCCGGTATGGTTGGTTCTGTCAGAAGTGAGTGTGGGGGCTTGCAGGGCTGGTAGAGGAGCAGTTTCTCTGATATGCTGGCAGGACGGTGCTGCGAGCGAGAGGAATGCCGA
>JACMIM010000065.1 GCA_014381165.1 Roseiflexaceae bacterium | reverse complement strand
GACATCGTCGGGGTCGCGCCCGTCCGGCAGCGCAATAATCTTGATTTCGGCATCCAGCTCACGGCCCCAGCGTAGCAGGCCGCCAGCTGTGGGAATCGGCACATCGCGCCCGTCCATGTTGTCTTGAAGAATTTGTAGGCCCTTGAGCGTGGCCCGCACACCCGCTGCGTCGGCGTCCAGCGCCAGGTAAACCGTCTTCGTGCCAAGCTTCTTCAGCACGCCCACATGCTCGGACGTAAGTGCGGTGCCAAGCGGCGCGACCACATTCTTGAAGCCGTGCTGGTGCGCCACAATTGCGTCGAGATAGCCCTCGACAATTACCACCGAATCGCTGCTGCGAATGGCGTCGCGGGCCAGGTCGATACCGTAGAGCACCTTGCTTTTGTCGAACAGCTGGGTCTGCGGCGAGTTCATGTACTTGGGTTGCGCGTCGCCAATCGCGCGCCCACCAAAGGCGATCACCTCGCCCTTGGCGTTGCGGATGGGAAACATCAGCCGGTTGCGAAAGCGGTCGTAGTAGCCGCCCTTGTCGCGGGCGATTGCCAGACCCGCTGCCTCGACCTCGCCCGGCTCGAAGCCGCGCTTGTCGGAAAAATACGCCAGTAGCGCGCTCCAGTCCTCGGGGGCAAACCCTAGCTGAAAGGTTTCGACCGTGGCCGTGTCCAGGCCGCGCGTTTCGACATAGCTGCGCGCCTCGGCTCCGCGCGCCGATTTCACCAGCATATGGTGAAAGAACACCGCCGCCGCCTGGTTGATCTCCAGCAGGCGTGTGTGCTGCTGCTCCTGCTGCTGCTCTTGCTCGGTGCGTGGCGCAAGCTCGACGCCAGCGCGGGCGGCGAGCTGCTCTAGTGCTTCGCGGAACTCTAGCCCCTCGCGCCGCATCAGGAAATCGAACACAGTGCCCGAAGCTTTGCAGCCGAAGCAGTGAAAGCTGTTGCTTTCGGGGTAGACAAAAAATGCTGGTGTCTTGGTATTTGGGTGGAACGGGCAAAAGCCAACAAAATTCCGCCCGCTTTTTCGCAGGCTCATGTAGCCGGAAATGAACTCGACGATGTCGAGGCGCTCTTTAATTGTGTCGGTGATACCGTTCATAGTACCTTACGCGCCCCAGGTGCGGGGCACATACAGATTATTGAACACCTGAATTGCATAGCGGTCGGTCATACCGGCGATGTAATCGACCACAGCGCGCTCGATCGGTTCGCCACGTGCGGCATTGAGCGCACGTAAGTCGGCAGGCAGGTCGTCCGGGTTGGCCGTGAAGTGGTTGTACAGCAGCGCGATCATCTTGCGCACCTTGCCATCGTCTTCTTTGGCACGCGAGTTGAGGTAGACGCGCTGGTACATGAATTCGCGTAGGCCGTTGGTGATCTCCAGCATGTGCGGGCTCATCGAAAGCACTGGCTCGGCGGGCGGCGTGCCCTCGCCGCTGGCCCACCAGTTGTGGTCGATCAGGTCGCAGACCATGTTGTTAATTCGTTCGCCGTGGTCGGGGCCGAGTTCGTCGACATACTCGCGCGGCAGATCGGCCTGGCTGATAACGCCGGCGCGCACAGCGTCGTCGATATCGTGGTTAATGTAGGCGACCGCGTCGGAAATCTTGATGATCTGGCCCTCGAGCGTGCTAGCCGTGCCCCAGGTGGTCGAGGTCACGCTTTTGCGGCCTTTTGAGTGCATGTAGATGCCCTCGCGCACTGGATACGTCAGGTTGAGCCCCTGGCCATCCTTCAGCAGCACTTCCACAATGCGTAAGCTCTGCTCGTTATGGCGGAAGCTATGGCCCTGGGCGTGCGAAAGCGCCGATTCACCGGCGTGGCCAAAGGGCGTGTGCCCCAGATCGTGCCCCATGCCGATAGCCTCGACCAGATCCTCATTCAGGCGCAACGCGCGCGCCACCGTGCGGGCGATCTGGGTGACTTCCAGCGTGTGGGTGAGCCGGGTACGGTAGTGATCGCCCACTGGCGCGATGAAAACCTGGGTTTTATGTTTAAGGCGGCGGAAGGGCTTCGAGTGCAGAATGCGGTCGCGGTCGCGCTGGAAGCGGCTGCGCACCGGCGATTCATCGTCGGGATGGTCGCGGCGGGCATCGGCGCTGGATGCTGCCAGGGGAGAAAGGCGCGTGCGCTCCTCAGCCTCAAGCCGCTCACGTATGCCGGCGTGGGATGGCACTGGGGGCATAGCGGTCTCCGAAAATCTAGGAGCGAGAAGCCGTGGGAGCCAACGCTTCGGCAGCCTGGGCGCTCAGTCTGAGTTCTGAATCCTGAATTCTGAATTCTGGCGCAGCCGCACTTGATCCGGCATTGTACTACGTCCAACGGCGCGCTGCAACGCGATCACCAGCGCCGCGAACGACTGAATAATCAAGATCGACTGGAAGTAGAGTGCGTGGCCGCTGCCCTGAGCAAGCTCCTGCGCCTCGGCGGTGCCAGTGAAGCAAACCCCCAAATCAAAGCTGCCAGTCACGACCGCGCAGGATTCATAGCGGGCCGCAATGAATGTGGAGAAGAAGTACACACAGAAGCAGACGAGCAGTGCCTGCCCGGCTTCGTGGCGGCGGGCCAGCAGCCAACCGAGCAGCAGGGCGAACGGAATGGCGAAGATGACCCAGACATGTGGCCGCAGCGCCGCTTCAGGTGCAAGCGAGCTAGCCAACCCACGATTGTAGTTAGCCCAGAGCAGGCCGAGCGTGGCCGCGCCAAGCATGAGCGCGAATGCGCGGAGATCAAAGCGTCGGATCGTGTCCATAGTTTTAAGTATACCATAGGGTTTCTGATGCGAATATGAACAACATTCCTTGCACATTCGCTACAGCGTGGTATAATGTTTACGTCAATCAACGTGTGGCTGCGAGACGTGCATAGGTGTGTCCTCTTCTTTGCCCTCTGTGCCCTCCGCAAGACTTGTCCGTTGAGCGTTCGAACTGTCGTGTATTGTTAGATTATGGTCGGCGCGCCAGTTGGCGCGGGGCCCGAACAGCCGCCACAGAGGCGTGCAGAGGAGAGTAGACCCCATGCAAGTCAAGTTGTTTGTTGGTAATCTTCCGTGGAGCGTTGGTGATGCCGAGCTTGAGGAAGTCTTCAGCCAGTACGGCGAAGTGATGAGCGCCCGTGTGATCAGCGACCGCGAGACCGGCCGCTCACGCGGCTTCGGCTTTGTCGAGATGGAGACGGACGATGTGAACGCTGTGATCAGCGGCACCAATGGCCGCGAGATGGCCGGTCGCCCGATTCGCGTCAACGAGGCTGAGGACAAGGGTAGCGGCGGTGGTGGCGGCGGTCGTGGCGGCGGTGG
>JACMIM010000555.1 GCA_014381165.1 Roseiflexaceae bacterium | reverse complement strand
TGCTGGCGGAGCGGCCAGCGCGCGAGCTGGTATAGGGCGCGTTCGCACAATGTGGTAGCGATATGTTCAAGGAGGACTCCAATGGCTCTCTCGATCGACATTCTTGACCTGGGCGATGTTGGCCTCGATTCGAGCTTTCTGGTGCAATTTCGTTCGCCCGGCACAAAGACGTGGGTGCGCACCGTCGGCTACCTGATCAAAGGTCACCCCGAGGGCTTGATCCTGGTGGACACCGGCTTCCGCAGCACCGAGATTATGCGAAGGATTGGCATGGTTGGCCGCTACAACGAGGGCCGCAGCATGGAAACCGAGCTGGAGAAGCGCGGCTTGAAGTTCAGCGACGTGCGCTATGTCATGCACACCCACTTGCACATGGATCACGCGGGCAAGACCGACCTCTTCCCGCTCGATACTACCACGGTCATTCTTAACCGGCGCGAGCTGGAGATTGCCGCCGGCAGCGGCCTGGTGGGCTACCCGCCCGAGGATACCAAGCACCTGATTGACCGGCTCTACCAACCAGGCGCGGCCATGCTGCTCGACCTGAAGGAGTCCGGCCCGGTGGAGGTGCTGGAGGGCATCGTCTGCGAACTCGCGGGCGGCCACACGGAGGGGTCGATGAACATTGCGGTGCAAACCGCCGAGGGCAGCGCCTACATCTGCGGCGATGTGTTCTACGATGTGCAAGACCAGTTCTTAGACCCGGCCTATCATCTGCTGGCTAAAGAGCCGAAGCTGTCGGGCCACTTCTACGTTTCGTGGCTGCAGGAGAAGGGCGCGATGAAGAAGGCGCTCTACGCTGGCGATTGGCTGCTGCCTATGCACGATGCGCCTGTGAAGGTCGAGAAGGGCGGCAGGATCGTCGGCCGGGTGTGGGGCAACCAGGTGCCCGGCGAGGTGACGCCGATCGAGGGCAAAGGCACGCCGACCGACCTGGAGGTTGGCACGGTGTTCCGCTAGGGCACGCAAGCCAGCCGCGTGGTGGTTGTGCTGAAGCAAGGCTGATCAAGACAACCACTGCGCGCCTGGCTGTTCCTCCAACTGGCCTGAGAGGGGTGTTATGGTCACGAGGGTAAATCACCTATGGCGCCTCGCCGCCACCCCGAGATGTTGTGTGGTGCGAAGAAGCGCTGCCGCCGCTCGGGCCAGAGGAGTTGCTGATCCACACTATTTATGTGTCGATCGATCCGTCAAGCCGGTTGCGGTTAGATACACGGGCATCCTATGGAGCAGCCACAATGCCAGGGGCGGTGATACCAGGGCGCGCGCTTGGAGTTGTTGAGCAATCGCGTAACCGGCAGTTTCAACCGGGGGATGTTGTACAGGGCAACCTTGGCTGGCAAACCTATGCCATAAGCGATGGCACAGGTCTCGTGCGCCTACCGCAGGATCGGTCTGCCCCGCTGACTGCCTATGTTGGGCTGCTGGGCCACATTGGGCTCACGGCGTATGTGGGTCTTGTAGACATTGGGCAACCCAGGGCAGGCGAAACATTGGTTGTCTCTGCGGCGGCGGGCGCGGTTGGCTCCGTTGTAGGACAGATCGGCAAGATCAAAGGCTGCCGTGTTGTGGGCATCGCGGGCGGCGCCGACAAGTGCCGCTGGTTGACGGACTCGCTCGGCTTCGACGCCGCGATCAACTACAAAAGTGAGCCGCTTATCGAGCAACTGGCGCAGCATTGCCCCGCTGGGGTTGATCTATTTTTCGACAACGTCGGCGGGGCTGTGCTTGATGCGGTGTTACACCATATCAATGTCAATGCCCGGATCGTTCTGTGCGGCTTGATCTCGCAGTACAACGCCATCGGGCCAGTGCCAGGCCCATATAACTTCGCCAACATTCTTACCAAACGGGCGCGGGTTGAAGGATTTTTGAACTCCGATCACCTGGACCGTATGGAAGCGTGTTTGGCCGATCTTGGCAGGTGGCTGAAGCAAGGTAAGCTACAGTATCAGATCGACATCACTGCTGGGCTTGAGCATGCCCCCGCTGTACTCAACCGCCTTTTCAGCGGGTCACATATGGGGAAACTGATCGTCCAGGTATCTGACGAGCCGTCGCAGGGCAATGCTGGCAGCACGGGTTGCTAGCGGCATAATAAGGAGGCCCGAGCGTATGCATACGAAATACGGCGTCGGGATTATTGGCGCTGGCCGGGTTTGCAGCGAATACGTGAAAGCATTTCGTGATCACCCGCTCACGACGATCGTGGGCATCTACGATAGCGTCCCCGGCAAGGCCGCCGCAGTTCTACAGCAGAACGGCGTGGCGGCCCAGGCATATGACTCGCTGGACATGCTATTCGATGACCAGCGCAGCCAGATTATTGTCTCGGCTACCCACGGGCATCTTCGTGCCACAGACTGTGTGCGGGCAGCGCAGACTGGCCGACACGTGATTATCGAGAAACCGGCCGGCCTGACACCACACGAGACCGCACAGATCCGTCGCGCAGTTGCTGACGCAGGCGTGAAAAGCATTGTCCCCTTCGTGTTGCGCTGGAACCCGCAGTTCTTGACTGTTCGCCAGCTGATCGCCGATGGTATTCTGGGCGACCTGATCTACGGCGAGGCGGACTACTGGCACCCGATCACTCCGACTAAGATCCCTGGCTACAGGGCGTACGTGAGCCACGAACAGGGGCGGAGCGCTTTTCTGGCGGCCGGTTGCCACGCCGCCGATATTCTGCGCTACCTGGCGGGCGAGGTTGCCGAGGTGGCTGCATTTGCAGCTGGCCCGAAGCGCGACCTGGCTTGGGCATACCCGCCGGTAATCGTGGCGTCGGTAAAGTTTACCGGCGGCGCGGTGGGCAAGTTGTCCACCATCCTTGATGCCGATACGCCGTATATCTTCAATTGCCAGCTGCTTGGAACCGCAGGGACGATCCGAAACAACAAGGTGTATTCATCGAAACACTACCCAGGTGCGCTCGACTACTGGACCATCCCGACGATCCAGCCTGATAGTGGCGATGTTGCTCATCACCCTTTCGTTCCGATGATCGCGCACTTCCTAGAGTGCATCGAGCGCAACCAGGAATCGCACGCCTCGATCTATGATACCTACAGATCGATGGCTGTTTGTTATGCGATCGACGAGTCGGCAGCTAAAGGCGGGCAAGCCGTGTCGGTGCCCAACGATTAGTATAATTCCCCCTCTTGACAAGGTAGTTGCCAGGTGGTATTCTTTACCTACCAATCGTTTGTTTTATTTGTCTTTTACCCTATAACTGCAAACAACCACTCTTTTTTGGTCTGACCAAGATCGTACCACAGCGAAAGGAGCAGCCTATCGGCATCTGGGAACAAGCGTCTCTCCCATCATTCCTGAAGGGTCTTGCGGGTGGGAACAATGTATGCCCACGACTACTGGTAATGAGGCCACAGACCACTGAAAGGAGCGCTTTCTCATGGCACTCGAAGTCAAAGTCCTCTCGCTTGGCGACATCGCGCTCGAATCGAGCTTTCTGGTTCTCGGCCGCAACATGGGCACGGTTGCCCGCGTGCCGACATTCGGCTTCTTGATCCTTGGCGGCAACGACCCGATCCTGGTGGATACCGGCTATGTGAACCCGGACATTATGCGTGCCCTGGGGATGGATGGCATTCAGCGCGAAGAGGACAAGCTGGTGAACCGGCTGGCCGAACATGGCGTGCGGCCCAAGGACGTGCGCTACGTGCTACACACGCACCTGCACATCGACCACGCCGGCCTCAGCGCCACGCCCGAGTCGCCCTTCCCGGCAACTACCATAATGGGCATTCACCGGCGCGAGCTAGAATACTCGGTTTCGGGAATCATGACCGCGCAGTACCCGCCCTCGTACATCAAGCCGCTGATCGACCGGCTCCATGTTCCTAAGGGCCTGCGGCTGTTCGACCTCGACCTCTCGGGGCCAGAGGAACTGGTGCCGGGCGTGGTGCTAGAGCACGCGGGCGCACACACCGAGGGCTCGATGAACATCATCGTCGAGACGGCCGAGGGCAAAGCCTGCATCTGCGGCGATGTGATCTACGACATCAACGATCAAGTGATCCAGCCCTGGCACCAAGTCGGCGACTATGAGCCGGCGACCACCGGCAACCAGGGCACCAGCAAGCGCCAGGAGAAGGCCGCGATCAAGAAAGCGCTCAACTCCGGCAAGTTCATCCTGCCCGTACACGACTACCCGGCAGTGGTGCAGAACGGGGCGGTCGTTGGCCGCCTGGTCGTCTGCGTTCCCGGCGAGGTGGTTTCGATCGTCGCCGTGCCGCCGCGCAACTGGTACGCGCTGGGCGCGCTGTTCGCTGCCGGTGTGTAGCATAGTGGGGCTTCCCGGAAGCGCAACACTTCCGGGAAGCTCGGACGGGCAAAGGATTATGGATTTCGCACTCTCGCCCGAGCTGACCGCGCTGCGAGCGCGCACGCGCCAGTTCGTTGACCAGGTTGTGATCCCCGCCGAGCCGCTGATCAGCCCTGATGCCGACGAGCTTGCGGCGCTGCGAGCCGACTTGCAGGCGCAGGCACGCGCCGCCGGGCTGTTCCTGCCGCAGCTGAGCGCCGCGTGGGGGGGATTGGGCCTTGACTGGCGCGCGTG